>URUZ01000221.1 GCA_900551225.1 uncultured Clostridium sp. | reverse complement strand
TAATATTGACAATTAAATAACGAAGTGTTATATTTATAGAGGATTCTGAATCCCATTTTTTTATTCTTAGTTTGTTTAAGACTTAAATAAATGATACATATCTTAACAAAAATACCAGAAAGTGGATCTTCAATGCTGATATATACATAGAGATCCTCAATTTCAACCCAGTTAGTTTAAGACACAAACAAATGACCGGAGATAATTTAACAATGAGAGAGAAGACACAGTTTACCTACCGGTGGTGGGGAAAAGGAGATATCGACGCTTCCTTTGGAATATTCTTTGACGGTTTTTCGAAAATACTGACAGCTACAGGAATCATGACCATTGTATTCGGCATGCCTGCCCAGGTGGTGATCGGCAAGGTAGTTCCCGGAATCGGCCTGGCCATCTTCCTTGGGAATCTGTGGTACTTTTACGAGGCCAGGCAGCTGGCCGTGAAGGAACAGCGGCAGGATGTGACCTCCCAGCCCTTTGGCATCGGTGCGTCCCAGCTGTCGGGCTGGCTCTACCTGATCATCGGCCCTGTGTACTGGCAGACCAAGGACGCCAACCTGGCGCTGCAGGTGGGAATCGCAGCGGCCTTTATCGGCGGCCTGGTGGAGATCGCCGGCGGCTTCATGGGGCGGTGGATCATTGAAAAGGTGCCAAACAGCGCGCTGATGGGCAATATGGCCTCCTCCGCCATGGTGTGGCTCTCCATTGTAGGCCTGGCTATGGTGTTCGATAAACCGGTGTACGCGGTGCTGCCGCTCTTCATTATTATAATCGACTATCTCGGGAAGGCAGATAAACGGTTTGCGAAGATCCCTTCCGGCGTAATTGCCATTGTGATCGGCACAGCGGCGGCCTGGGCGGGGGGATATCTGACCATGGACAATTTCAGGCAGTCCTTTGAGGGACTTGGGTTCTACCCTCCGGTGCTCAGCATCTCGGATATCATCGCCGGATTTAAAGGGATTGTGCCCTTCCTTCCGGTGATCATCCCCCTTCAGATTAACAATTTCCTGTCCACCCTGCAGGGAATCCAGTCGGCCAAAATGGCAGGGGATGTGTATCCGGAGCGCCGCTCCATGGTGATGGACGGCGTGTCCACCCTGACAGGGGCCATGTTTGGGAACCCCTTTCCCACAACCGTGTACTTCGGACATCCGGGCTGGAAGGAACTGGGGGCACGGGCCGGGTTCTCCCTTGTCAACGCGGCAGCCTACCTGCTGATCTGCACCACCGGGCTCACCGGCGTGCTGATGGCCCTGATCCCAACTGAGGCGGTGATGGTGCTGCTGATCTTCGTCGGATTTTCCGTGACAGACAGCACCTTCCGGTCCATGGACAAGAAATATTACATTGTGATTCTTCTGTCCATGGTACCCATTCTTTTCCAGTACATGCAGACCCTGGTATCCTCCGCGGTTCAGGCGGCAGGAGGGACCATGGGGACAATCACGCCGGAGATGTTTGCGGAATTCTCGGTGCCCATCCAGGGGATCATGTACCTGGGCAACGGGGGATTCCTCACCAGCCTGCTGCTGGCCGGTCTGCTGGCCTGCGTGGTGGATAAGAAATACAGGATGGCGGGCGGCTTCGCCGGAGTGATGGCTGTCTGCGCGGGGATCGGAATGATCCACTGCGAGGGAATTGCCCTGCTGTCCGGCCCGGGCGTGGTGTTCGGCCTGATCTACCTGTCAGTCGCGGCGCTCCTGTTCGCCAAGGCCCATTTCTTCGAAGCCCAGGGTGCTGCGGCGCAGGAGGCCCGGCCGCAGAGGGCGGCCTCGCAGGACACATCGTCATAGGGAGAGGCAACGCAGGGGGGCCCGCCACAGGCAACGGCCTCGCAGAGCACCCCGCCACAGGCAGCGGCCTCACAGGGCACCCCGCCACAGGCAGCGGCCTCACAGGGCACCCCGCCACAGGCAGCCGCTTCACAGGGACCCCATCACAGGACACCGCTATAAAATAAACAAATGTAATCACTAGGAGGATTTAGTATGGGAACGGCAAAAATACCTTTTTTCAAGAAAGCGGACCTGGATGCGTCCATCGGCGTTTTCTTTGACGGATTTTCAAAAGTAATCGTGGCCATCGCCATTCTGGCGGGCACCTTCGGCCTGGATGGTAAGACCATCTTCGGCACCATGATGCCCGGCGTGTTTCTCACCGTGCTGATATTAAACGGCGGACTCTGGCTCTACTACAGAAAAATCGCGGCGCAGCGCGGGGACGCTGGTCTGACCGCCATCCCCGCAGGCCTTCAGGCGGGCAGAATGTTCATCTGGCTCTACAGCATCATGCTCCCCGTATTCTTAAGCACCGGCAGCCCGGAGCTGGCCTTTAAGACCGGCGTGCTGGCCCATCTGGTGGGCGGAATCGTGTTCATCATCGGCGCATTTGTGATCCCCATGATCCTTAAGATCGTTCCGGCCGGCGCCCTGTTCGGCTCCCTGGCCGGCGGAGCTATGGCATTCCTCATCATGCAGTCCATGAACGGCGTGCTGAAAATGCCTCTGGTGGGCTGGCTGTCCCTGATCGTGCTGTTTGTGATCTACCTGGGCAAGGTGGAAGTGAAGCTCCCCGCAGCCCTGATCGCGATCGTGATCGGATCAGCGGTGGCCTGGATCAGCGGTGTCATGGGATTCGGCGCAGTGACCGAATCACTCAGCAATTTAAGTCTTTACCTCCCCCGTCCAACCCTGGGAATCTTCGACGGCGAGGTGGTGAAGTCCATGATCCCCTTCCTTCCCATTATCATTGTGTTCTCCTTAAATGAGGTTATCACGGGAATCCAGGCAGTGGAGCAGGCCAAGGAGTGCGGAGACACCTTCTTTACAACCACCAAGCCCCTGGTACTCTGCGGCATCGCCAGCATTGTGGGCGCATTGTTCGGAAGCCCTCTTGCGGTGGGACTCTATTGGGGTTATCCTGGATGGAAGAAAATGGAGTCCGGCACAGGTTATCACCTGGGAATCGTCGCCCTCTACGCCCTGGTTGGCCTGACCGGCCTGTCCGCCATCATCAACGCCTTTATACCTGAGGCAGTTGTGCTTCCCATCCTGGTGTTCGTGGGAATCTCCAGTTATTCCCAGGCCTTCGAGGTGGTGGATAAGAAATATTTCCCGGCTGTTATCATGGCCTCCCTGCCTGTTGTCATGGACTTTATTGTGGACAATATGAAGGAGGGCGCGCTGCCCGGCTTCATGGCCTTTGACCCTGGCTCTGCTTTTGTGGGACTGCTGGTGGGCTGTGTGTTCGTATTTATCATTGACAATAACTGGAAAAATGCTTCTATCACCAATCTGGCGGCCCTGGCCCTCACAGGCATCGGCATGATCCACTCCCCAGGCATACTGGGAACGGAGACCTATGCGCCGGATATGGGCTTTGTGCAGGTCTATGTGGTGCTGGCAGCGGCATTTTTCATCATGCATATTATGAAATTTAACCAGAAGGAGAGAACAGTAAATTGAAGACACTTGTGATTATCGGCGCGGCCAGGCCAAATGGCCATACCAGGAAGATGGTAGATCTGTTCCTGGAACATCTGGACGGAGAGAAGGAGATTATCGACGCTTACCGCACGGAGGTAAAGCCCTGTGTGGACTGCCGCTTCTGCTGGAAGACCAAGGCCTGCTCCATCAAGGACGGGATGCAGGACATCTACCAGAAAATGGAAGAGGCTGACAATGTGGTGCTGGCTTCCCCCATGTATTTCCATTCCATCACAGGCAGGATGAAGACCCTGATCGACCGTTTCCAGGTCTACTGGGCCGGCCATGTGAGAAACGATATGCCTGAGAATGCGCTGCGAAAAGGCGCAATCCTGATGGTTGGCGGCGCGCCTGAATTCGAGAACCAGTTCCTGGGCGGCCGGCTGGTGCTTAAGAACCTGTTAAATGATCTGAGCGCAGAATGTCTCGGTGAGGTCTGCCTGCCAAACAGCGACAGGGATTCCCTGGAGACAAGAACCGATATAGCCGAGGCCGTTGTGGCCCTGGCGGAAAAGATGAACGAGGCAAACCAGCGGTAAACCGCACGCTTAACAGGCGTTTCACCGCGTACTATAAAACACAAACATAAAGGAGGATTTAACTATGCAGGGTTACACTTACACAAAAGGAGAGCATTATCCCGTAGAACATCTGGTATTCAAGGTGGCGCCGGAGGACGTGGAGCACTATCTGGCGGTAGATCATGAGATCTGGACGTTAAAAGAAGCATTTTCCCCATTCTTTGACCACATTCCCTTCCTGTACAAGGAGGCCTGGGTCAATGACAACAAACCGGGCGAGATTCATTTCATCTTCGTATGGGAGAGCATCGAGTCCTGGAGAAAGATCGACGTGAAGGAATTCCAGGCCCAGCTGATCAAGGAATTTGATGAGAAATTCGGCCGCCCCTATGAGTTCCTGCGCTGCGTGCAGAACGAGGAGAACTTCGGAATCCACCGTTACAGCCGTTTTGAGAGAGTCTAAAGAGGGAAGGTAAAGATGATGAGATTTGAAGATAAAGTAGTAATTGTTACGGGCGCAAGCTCCGGCATCGGCGAGGGCGTTGCGAAGAAGTTCCTGGCCGAGGGCGCCATGGTAGTGGGCTGCGGCGTTGAGCCGGAAATGCATATTCAGGATGAGAAGGCCATCTATGTACAGGCCAATCTGACCAATTACCAGCAGGCGCAGAATGTGGTTGCCCAGGCAGTAAAGAAGTTCGGCCGGGTGAACAAGCTGGTGTGCTGCGCGGGCGTGACCTTCGTGGGTTCCCTGGAGACCACGGACTATGATACCTTTATGAGAGAGCTCTCCATCAACATGGGCGGCGTGTTCAACATGTGCAAGGCCGCTATGCCTGAGCTTCAGAAGCAGGAAGGCTCCACCATTGTCAATGTCGGCTCCGATCTGGGCGTGCGTCCCATTCCCGAGCGCATCGGTTACTGCCCGTCCAAGGCCGGCGTGATCATGCTGACCAAGTGCATTGCCCTGGAATACGCTCCGTCCATCCGCGTCAACGCCATCCTTCCCGGACTGGTGCGCACTCCCATGATTGAGCAGAGATTCACCGAGGCTGAGGACCCCAAGGCTCTGGAGGAGGGCTACGCAAGCCTTTACCCACTGCACAAGATGGGCAAAATCGAGGATATGGCCAATGCCATCGCCTTCCTGTCCAGCGACGAGAGCGGGTTTATCACCGGCGAGATCATGCACGTATGCGGCGGAAGCCTGATTTAACAGCCAGTAAAGGAGATACCATGGCCACATCATTATTTAAAATGCCTTTTGACATTGATAAGACAAAAGTAACGGAGATCTACCGCAGCAAAGAGCTGGATCACGCCCAGGTGAGCACCATCACCTGCGGCCAGATGGAGCAGATCTACGGGGAACTGAAATTCGACTGCCTTTACGAGGACCGTCCCTATATGTATACCTCCCTGGTGACCTCCATCGACGGCAGGATTGCATTTACCGATGCCCCTCAGGGACCATTGATCGCAAAGCTTAACAAGTATGACAGCGACGGCGCAGGCGCAGACTGGTACATTCTCAATATGCTGCGGGCTGTATCCGATGGGGACATCATCGGGGCAGGCACCATGAACGCGGAGAGCGACTACACGGCCCATGTGTTCTCACAGGAGCTGGAGGATGCCAGAATCGCCGCAGGCATGGAGCCTGTGCCGTGGAACATTATCTCTTCCCTGAACGCAACGGATATCCCCTTTGACCATGTTCTGTTCCGTACAAAGGAAGTTCCGGTGATGATCAGCACCTCCGCAGCAGGAGTGCCTGTGATCCAGGAGAAGATGAAGGAAGATTACTACCTGGTTGGCCCGGTTAAAGATATCTCTGAGGTGACTCCGGAGATGATCCAGGCCATGAAGGATAACCGTCACAAGATACTGGTGATTGCCACCGGGGACAAAGCGCCGGATTCCAAGGTGGCGCTGTATATTATGAAGAAGTTCGGACTGGATAAGGTTCTGGTTGAAACTCCGTCCTATATGCATTTCCTGGTAGACCAGGGCATGATGGATGAGCTGTTCTTTAACTATTCCTGCCTCTATGTGGGTGGGCAGGCGCTGACAATCGGGAAGTTCGGCCGGGAGTTTGGCTCCCAGGATCATCCCCACACCAGGATGCTGAGCATTCATTCCCACAGTGACCACTTCTTCTACTTCCGCCACAAGCTGATCTACGACAGTATTGTATAGCTCTCAGGCGGAATAGGAAAGGATAAAAGACATGCCGTGTATTCAGATCAAGACAAATGCCAGCGCCGCAGGAGAGACTGCGGACAGGATCAAGGCGGGGCTGGGGCAGGCCATCGCCTATCTTCCGGGCAAAAGCGAGGAATGGCTGATGGTAGCCATTGACGATCACTGCCAGATGTATTTCGGCGGTGAGACAGGACGGCCCATAGCTGTTGTAGAAGTGAAGATTTTAGGCACAGCCGTGGACAAGGAAGGTTCCTCTAAAATGACGGAGGAGCTGACCAGGATTCTGGGTGATAACCTGGGTGTTGCGCCCAGGGATATGTATATTAAATACGAGGCCTCCCCGGATTGGGGCTGGAACGGATCTAATTTCTAAAAGAATTTAAGAAAATAAGAAAACCCTGCCTGCGGAGCATATCAATCCGCAGGCAGGGTTTTGAATTTCCAGGCCCATGGGCGCGGACCGGATAAACTACTTTTTACTGTATTTGGAAGTGAAACTGTACACAGATCCATCCTCCGACACCGACAATTCCATGGAATAGCGGATATTTTTCCAGATGGTAACGACTTTTTTCTCATCGGAAAGATTGTCGTCGCGGCTGCTCTCAGGCTCCCCGGCGGCTGCCTTCAAAGCTTCCACACTGAGCTGGTCCATGGGAATCCCGGCCACAGATGAATTCCCCGCATCCTCGTAGCTGCTGTATACGGAGATGCTGCGGATCTTGCAGTCTGCCAGTGTTTTGGAGGAGGAGGACTCATTGACCACAGACAGCGTGGCATATAATTCCCCGTCTTTTCTCAGTTGGATCAGGTCATAGTAACTTTTGGCCTTTACGTTCTCAGACAGGCTGAGGGAGTCCGGAGCGCCGCCCACCGTCTTGCCGTTGAATACAGGAGTTTTAAGCGAGTTGAAGTTCGTGAACGTGAATCCTGCATCCGCCAGTTCCTGTACGGTGGTTTCTCCTGGCTTAATGGTGCAGCCCCCTGCGGTGACGGTGAAAGGAGTTCCGGTGAAGGCCGGATGATGATCGGCCAGATACAGCATGGCCACTATCAGAATACCCAGTACCACAAAGACCAATGCCGCCCGCACTCTTGCTTTCTTTTCTTTTTCGGATATAGGTTTTTTAGTATGTTGTTCCTTATCTGCTGTGTTCACTTGTTTAAACCTCCTGATTTCTTTTCTAAAATTATAATTGGGGATAGATAAAATGTCAATGACCGCGCCTGTGGGGCGTTTACTGCATTTTTATGGCCTTCAGACAGGCAGCCAGCTCGCTCTCACCGTCAGCCGCCATAATATCAGGCTCAGTCCCGAATTCCTGGCTTCCGGCTCCGTCCGGAGTTACCCCGTACACCGGGCTGTAGCGCACGATGAGGCCGCTGTTTTTCATCACAATGGGAATCGGATCTTCGCCGATTCCGTCTCCTCCCGTGACCCTTCCCACCAGGGTGGCAAAGCCTGTGGCCTTGGTGAACATGGCCGCATACTCTGAGGAGGAATAGACATTCTCATTGACCAGTATCCAGAGTTTCCCTTTCAGCACTTTTTCGCTGCCTGACGGCTCCACGGTGTAGGTGTCGGGCAGGAACAGATCCAGTTCCTTTAAGTCGTCCTGGTTCATCCGGGGCAGGCTGGGCAGTTCACTTACCGGCCGGTAATTAGATAGATCCATGATCTTCCTGTTGAGGCTTCCGTCCTTTACCAGTGCATAGATATTGGCGGATAGCGTCCGGTCGATGTTGGGCGCTGCCATCAGATCATTGAAATACGACATGCCGCCCCCGCCGTTATCCGTCAGGTCGAAAATCACGTGGTCAAAGTCCTCATAAGCTTTGTACAGGCCGCCTAATGTAATCTTATCCTCCTCATAACAGGACATATCAAAGCTATTGATCTGTATGTAGGCAATCTTGGGGGTTTCTGCACTGAGAATACCGTATCTCAGGTTGTCGGTCTCCCCCTCCTCGGTCAGCAGGCCGTCCAGTGGGTCCACGTCAGCGGTTTCCGGTTCCGAAGCCGCCGGCTCCGCTGCTGCTAATGCGGCATTGTGAGCCGCAACCCGGTCCATAGTCTCCTGGAACACGTCTGCCATGGCGCCGTAGGCCGCTGCCGAGGCAGCATTGGTGTATTCTTCCGCCAGCAGTCTCATTCTGGGCAGCTCCTCCTCAGGGATGCCGTCCTCCTGCTGATAAGCCTCCGTCATCCAATCATAAAACCCGGGGGTCAGCAGATCCAGATGCCCGGTTCCGCCGCCCTTGCCGATAAACTGCTGGATAAGGACAAAGAACTGCATGTCAGTCTCTGTGTCTTCCACCTTAGCCCGGTACGTCTCATATTCCTTGTCCATATCCACGCCTTTAGCTCTTTTGATCAGCTCCAGATAGGGGAAATTCTCCTTCAGCGTCTGGTACAGGTAATCAAAATCTTCCAGCTTTTCTTCCCCTGTCAGCCCTTTCCAGTTTGCTTCCTCGCCGGACAGCTTGTAAAGTTCCCCGATGACGGTTTGATGCTGGCCGGCGTCCTTCCCGTCAGCCGTTTCTTTTCCGTCAGTTGTTTCTTTCACGTCAGCTGTTTTCTCTCCGGCAGAGGTCTCCGCAGCCGCGGCGGTGCTGGCGGCGGTCCCGGCGCTGCTCGCTGCCGGGGGTGCCCCTGCCCCTGCGCCGCATCCTGCCAGAGCGGCTGCCGTCAGCAGGATCAGTGCTGTTGATTTTAACTTTATCATAAAAATATCCTCCTTGTTGTAGCGCCCAAATAAAGGCATGGCACATCTATAGTTCTCAGTTTACACTTTTTTACAACTAATTCAAGCATTAAAAAGGGGAGTTAGGCGCGGAAGGGGGACGCGGGCGGAGTTAGATTCATCCGTCCGTGAGAGCCAGGGGCTGCGGGCGGGAACCCGTCCCCGACCCTTCCCGCCCGCAGCCCCTGGCTCTCACCCACTGGGTATAAGAC
>URUZ01000220.1 GCA_900551225.1 uncultured Clostridium sp. | reverse complement strand
CCAGCAAATTAGTCCAGCATTGATAATATGGTAATTTCATCCACATTCCGTTTAATATTTTGTTAATTTTTTATCAATAATAACCTATGTCATTTGAAATACTGCGGGTACTCCCTGCGCAGCGTTTTTTCATTCAGCAGCCAGCGGTCCAGGTGCTCTTCCATGATCTGCTTGGACAGCGCCTTATCCTTCTTCCGGATCGCAGCCACCAAATGCCTGTGGTCCTCCACTGTCTTGGAGTCCCGGATGGTTGTCGCCTCCATGTTGCGGACACGGTCATAGTGGATGGACAGACCCTGGCTCATATGATAGATCAGGTTTTTATTGCAGATGGTAAAAAATTTCTTGTGGAGCGCATTGTCCAGCTCCAAAAGCTTCTGTATCATGTCGTTGGCCAGGTAGAATTCCTGAAGCTTCAGATTCTCCTCCAGCCAGTCGAAATCCTCCTGGCGCGCCATATCGCAGGCCAGCTCCACCACCGCCTTCTCCAGCGTCATCCGCAGGAAACGCACCTCCTGGACCACCTCAGTGTCAATCAGGGCGATGCGCATCCCCCGCTGCGGGAAGATCTCAATGATGCCTGATTCCTCCTTCAGCTTGATGATGGCTTCCCGGACCGGGGTTCTGCTGATTCCGATCAGCTGGGATATCTCCATATCGTTCAGCGTGCTCCCCGGCTCCAGCTCCAGCGTTATAATATTTTCCTTCAAAATACGGTATGCATACTCTTTTGCTGTCTCACCTGTCCCTCTGGCATCCAGTTTCATCTGCAGCCTCCCCTTATATTCCGGCATTTTAATTATTTTAAATATTTTACCAATACATCCCGCACAGCGCCGGGGCCCTCTGTCATCTCCAGGAACATCCCTTCCACCTTGATGTCCAGACCGGCCTGGCTGAGATCCACGCCAAAGACTGCAAGGCTGGACAGTAACTCCCGCAGATTCCCGTTATAGGACGCCGGATCTCCCACGCGGACCCCTGCCAGCATGGCCTTCAGCTGATCCAGCATGGGATCGGCGCTCAGCTCCATCGCCTGGCCCTTGTCGTCCACTCCCAGCAGATAACGGCACCAGCCGGCCAGGGCCAGGGGAATAAAGGTCAGGGAAGCCGGGTCTAAATCCGGCCGTTCCATATATGCTTTGATGGTTTCGCCAAAACGGATGGCCACCTTCTGGGAGGTATCCGTGGCGATTCTCTGGGGCATATCGGGTATATAGGGATTGGGCAGGCGCATGACAATGACCTCGTGGATAAACTCCATGGGATCAATGATTCCCGGGTTCACCACCACCGGCATCCCCTCCTCATATCCGATTTTTTCCACCAGCCGCTTCAACTGTTCATCCGCCATCTCGGCTGAGATGGAGCTGTAGCCCAGCAGGCAGCCGTACACTGCCAGAGCCGTATGCAGCGGGTTTAAACAGGTCGTCACCTTCATCCGCTCGGTGTTGTTCACCGTCTCCCTGGTTGTCATGTAGACTCCCGCCTGTTCCAGAGCCGGACGGCCGTTGGGAAACATGTCCTCAATCACCAGATACTCCGGAGTCTCTGCATTGACATAGGGCGCAATATAAGTGCCTCTGCTGGTCACAACAGGCGCCATGTTCTCCAGCCCCGCCTCCTCCAGCACCTGCCGTACCTGGTCTGCCGGGCGGGGCGTGATCTTGTCGATCATGGTCCAGGGGAAGGACACCCTGCTCTCGTCCTTCAGATAATCAATAAATCCGGCTTCAACCAGGCCGGCCTTCTGCCACTCCCCGGCAATGGCCAGCACCCCGGCCTGCAGCTTCTCCCCGTTGTGGGAACAGTTGTCCATGCTGACCACCGCCAGCGGCAGCGCCCCATGCTTAAAGCGCTCATACAGCAGCGCAGCCACAAAACTCATGGCGTGCCTTGGCTTTGACGGGCCGTTCAGAATGTCCGCCTGGACCACCGGGAACCATGCGCCGTCCAGGTTCTTCAGGGCATAGCCCTTCTCAGTGATGGTAAAGCTGATCATCTGCAGGCTGGGTTTGGTGAAAATCTCCTTCAGCCTTGTGAAATCTTTATCATTCTCACAGTCCCCCTTAAGGCCCTCGGCGATGCTGGCCACAATCTCCTTGTCCAGGCGGCCGTCGGCATTCATCAGCACCAGCATGGTCAGGTTGTCATAGGGTTCATAGATTTTATCCAGGATATCGTAGTCAAATGTATCTACAGCCACAATTCCGCACTGCGACTTCCCCTCATTGAGCAGCTTCTGCTGCAGCCTTGCAGTAAACGCGCGGAAAATGTTGCCCGCTCCAAAATGTACCCACACCGGGTTCTCCCCTGTGGCTCTCCTCATGGCTTCAATGGAATACCTGGGCAGCTTTACATCTGCCTTTGCCCAGAATTCTCTGTCCTGTAATGCGGCAAGATTCATGTTCATGGCGTTCTCCTTAATTCTGCTTCTCTATGGCTTCCCACAGTCCGTTTAAGTAGCAGGCTCCCAGCGCCCGGTCATACAGGCCGTAGCCCGGCATGGAGACCTCGCCCCAGATAGCTCTGCCGTGGTCAGGGCGCACGATGCCGTCAAAACCGATGTCATAGAGGGCCTTCATAATGGCGTACATGTCCAGGTTGCCGTCAGCCGACAGATGGGCCGCCTCCTGGAAATCCCCGGGGGCGTTGTACTGCAGGTTGCGCACATGCGCAAAATGGATTCTGCCCTTTAATGAGCGGATGATGTCAGGGATATCATTGTCCGGATTGCTTCCCAGGGAGCCGGTGCACAGGGTCACGCCGTTAAAGGGCGCATCCACTGCCCTCATCAGCTTCAGCAGCTGGTCCTTGCCGGTGATGATTCGGGCCAGGCCGAATACAGGCCAGGCAGGATCATCCGGATGGATGGCCATGCGGATATCATATTTCTCACACACGGGCCGGATGGCCTTCAGGAAATAGACCAGATTGTCAAAGAGCACGTCCGCGTTCACTTCCCTGTACATATCAAACAGCTCTTTGATCCGGGCCATGCGCTCCGGCTCCCAGCCGGGCAGTTCGAAGCCATTGGATTTCTCCCCCATGGATTCAAACATGTTCTCAGGGTTGATCTTGTCAATCTCCTGCTGGCTGTAAGCCAGCACCGTGGAGCCATCCGGGCGCAGCTTGGCCAGGTCCGAGCGGGTCCAGTCAAATACAGGCATAAAGTTGTAGCAGACCACATGGATATCCGCCTGTCCCAGGCGTTCCAAGGTGGTGATATAGTTGGCAATGTACCGGTCCCTTCCCGGTCCGGCCACCTTGATGGCATCATGGATATTCACACTCTCAATGCCTGAAAGGGCTAACCCCTTGGCCTCTGCCTGAGCCTTCAGCTCCAGAATCCGCTCCATGGGCCAGGCCTCCCCCGCGGGAATATCATATAAGGTGGAGATTACCCCTTTTACCCCCGGTATCTGGCGGATCTGATCCAGAGTTACAGAATCCACGCCCTTACCAAACCAACGTAATGTCATATCCATTGCATTTTCCCTCCTGCTCTGCCTCTATATCTGCATGTTAATATACTAATATATTACATTCATAATCCACAAATGTCAATTGATTTTGATAAAAAAGGCTTTTCTCCCAGCGGAATGCTTTGAAGAAAAGCCTTTTTATTCTTAGGAAGCTGCAGGGCGTATCTGATAATCCAATCAGCCCTTAGCTGCCAACACTTCGTTGATCTGGCTTACCAGGGTGTCACAGTCGATTCCGTGAACCATGCAGGCTTCTTCCAGGGACTCAGCCTGGGAAGCGGGGCAGCCCAGACAGTGCATTCCGGCTCTCATCAGAACCGGTGCAATCACCTCATCTACCTGGATTAAATCTCCGATCAGCATATCTTTATCAATTGCCATTTGTGTTACCTCCTTCAACAGTACGTAATTATTGTTCCCATAAGTTAACATATAATGTAACTCCGGTATTCCTATTCCTTTACAATATAATACCTTTCATGGGTTTTGGCAAGTCGGTTTTTACAGAATTTCCTGCGTGCCTCTCCCGATACCTGCTGGGACTGATGCCCATTGACTTTTTAAAAGCCTGCGCAAAATACGACTGAGAGGAGAAGCCTATGGAGCTGGCAATCTCTGAAATGGAGTGATTTGTTCGTTCCAGGAGCTCCCTGCCAATTTCCAGGCGTTTATTTTTCACATATTGTATAGGAGACTGTCCTGTGAGCTTTGTAAAAGCATGCACAAGATAAAATTTGTTCATATGTGAAAATATGGCCAGCTGTTCCAGAGACAAATTCTCACTGTAGTGTGCATCAATATAACGCCTCACCTGATCACACTCCTTGGTTATTGCTGCACTACTGATCGCTGCGGGGATCAGACGCTGCCAGCGTATAATGTGAATCAGAAGTGTCTCCAGGAGATTCTGACAGACCAGTTCATATCCGTACTGCTCTTCGCGGACCTCCTGTAGAAGCATATGAATAATCGAGAGAATCTCCTGACGGTTCTGATAATTGTAGCGGGCCTTTCCAATGGAGTATGCTGTGTCAAGGAAGCTGAGTCCATCTATTCCCAGCGCAATATACTCCAGCGGAGTCCCTCCTAGAGACTCCTCCGTATGTTCTACATTAGATGCCACAATAACCAGATCGTTCACAGTTATAGGAAATGTTTTTCCGTCAAGATAAAAAACTCCGCCTCCCTTTACAACATAGAATAATTCCGTAAATGGATGGGTGTGGGGCAGACTTGGCCAATCCTCCTCATATTTTGAGGTGGACACATAGAGGAGCTTGGCATTCAGTTTCTGTATGCTTTGTAGCTTGACGGGATAGCGCCTGTTTCCCATGAGTTCTCCTCCTTAACAAATAGCCGAATTAGCAACATTACATACAAATCATATTGCCGAAAATGTAAAATAGCTCTCCCGATTTTATAAAAAATTATATAATGATTCACAGTAAAAAGCAAGAATTCTAAAAAATTAAGCAAGATATGAATAGAGAAACGAAAACTTGGTTCGTATAATGAAAACACAATCAATCTAAATCGTTGTTGAAAATTGTATTATAATAAAACTCATTATGAGAGGGAGGTATTTTTATGAAATGTAAGAAACTGATTGCACTTACTTGTGCTACCGCTATGCTTGGAAGCTCACTGGCCGCCTGTTCTACTCCGCCTAAAGCGGAAACCCAGAGTCAGGCGATTGAGACTAACGTACAGACAGACGGAACGGAGACTGCGGGGAAAGAACCAGTCACACTAAGTCTGGCCATCTTTAAAGGAGGTTATGGGGATCAATTCTGGGCAGCTGTCACAGAAGCCTACACAAAGGAGCATCCAAATGTAACCTTTGAAATCGACTGTGACCCTTCCATTGGGGAAAAGGTCAACTCCTCTATGCTTGCAGGAGAAGTGCCTGATTTTATCTACTGCCCCAGCAATAATGTTTCCGGCCTGGCTCAGCGCCTGATTAAGGATAACGCCCTGGCGGACCTGACCGACATCTTTGAAGGAGAGCTGAAAGGTAAAATACTCGATGGCTTTTTGGACACTTCACTGTCCCAGCCTTATGGGGATGGCAAGGTCTACCTTGCTCCACTTTACTACACTGCAAACGGACTGTTTTACAATGCCACCTTATTTGAGGAGGCGGGCCTTTCGGTTCCTGCTACCTGGGATGAATTTTTTGCCCTTGGAAATGATATTAAGGGGAAAGATATCTGCGGCAGAACAGACCGTTCCCTCTTTACCTACCAGGGCGGTAATGATCCCGGCTATATGGGTGCCGTTCTTATCCCTCTTCTGACCGCTCAATTGGGAGTAGACGGAATGAACAGCGCTTTTCGTTACGATTCGTCACAGTGGCAGAAGCCTGAAGTGAAAACAGTTTTTGATCTAATTTCCAAACTCGGAGATGGCTATCTGCTCCCCAACACCACCGGGATTGACCATACTACAGCTCAGACCTCCGTGATGAATGGTTCTGCCCTTTTTGTTCCCTGCGGTTCCTGGATTGTAGCGGAGATGAAAGACATACAGGGGGAAGTGATCAACGGAAAACCTTTCGAATGGGGTTTTGCACCAACACCAGCTCTGGATGGTTCTGCCCACAAGTACCTTCAGTCCACCGTTGAGGAGGTTTATATTCCAGCTGCCGCAAACCATGTACAGGAGGCCAAAGATTTCCTGGCTTTTCTCTATACAGATGAGGCAATCCGTCTCAATGCTGAAACCACTCACGGAATTCCTCCTGTAGCAGGCGCTACTGAACTTGTAAAGGATGTGGTCAGCCCCATGGTCTATTCCACCTTTCAGTCTTTTGAAAACGGATACAAACCGTATATCGGCAACTTCGTGGCTGTTGACAGTGAAATCGTACCTAAGAAGGTATTCTTTGGACATATAAATGCAGTTGTAGACAAAAAGGAGACTGTGGATGACTGGATCAATGCTACAGTTGAGATGTGTGAAAAGGTAAAGGATTCCGTGGTGTCTGCGGAATAGTAAAGGAATCGCCATATGAGCAGAATTTCAAACCAAACAAAAAAAGAAAAGCGGTTTCTTACATGCTGCATTCTTCCGGCGCTGGCCGGTTTCACCCTGTTTGTTTTATATCCAGCTTTCCAAGTCTTTCGAATGTCTTTATATAAATGGAGCGGAGGGACAGGAAAAAAGGTATTTATTGGATTCGACAACTTCAAAACGCTTTTTGCCAGCGACCTGTTTTTAATGGCATTTAAGAATACAGTATTTTTGATGATATTAGTCACTGCCGTCACCATGTCACTGGCACTGTTTTTTGCGGCTGTTATAAGCCGTGGGAAGCTGCGTGAAGCTAATTTTTACAGAATTGTACTCTTTTTTCCCAATGTCCTATCCATTGTGGTGATTGGTATTATATTTAAAAATTTGTTTAATCCTGTTACAGGTATCATCAATTCCCTGCTTAAAACCGGTGGTGTAAAAGATCTGCCCAACTGGCTGGGTGACAGCCGGTATGTGCTTTGGATCATTGCGGCCGCAATGATCTGGCAGGCTGTGGGATATTATATGGTTATGTATATAGCCGGCATGGACGGAATTTCGCCAGAGCTTTATGAGGTGGCAGAGTTAGAGGGGGCCAGCAGGGTACAGGAGTTTTTTAAAATCACGCTGCCCTTAATCTGGCCGACGCTGAGAACCACTATGGTATTCTTCATTTTATCCACCATGAATATGAGTTTTCAATTTGTTACAGTTATGACAAACGGAGAACCCCAAGGCCATTCGGAGGTATTGCTGTCTTATGTAAATAACCAGGCCTTTGGAAACGCAAATTTTGGGTATGCCATGTCTGTGTCCGTAGTGATTTTTATCTTTCTATTTATACTGGCGCTGATTACGCAGCTGCTTACAGCTAGAAAGAATTGAGAGGAGGGGGATTTTCCATGCAAAAAAGATACGGGAATAAAATAATGCAAAGACTGCTGCGTCTTCTTCTGTTTGTATCGGTTATACTTGTAATCTGCCCTCTGGTCTGGACATTCATATCTGCCTTAAAGAGCAACAATGAGATCTCCCAGTACCCTGCGGCTTTTCCTGAAACGCTTCAGTGGAACAATTTCCAGAGAGCGTGGACCAATGCCCAGATCGGTCAGAACTTTATAAACTCGCTGGGTATCACTGTGCTATCCATGTTATTTTCATTAATTTTGGTACTGCCCGCCGCCTATGCCTTTGGACGTTACCGCGGCCCGGTTATCACACCGGTCAAAATGCTTTTTATGGCGGGTATGTTTATCAACCGGAATTATCTCGTTGTACCCCTTTTTCTGCTGCTGATGAAATTGGGAATGCTGGACAACCGCCTGGCCCTGTGCCTTGTCTACGCCTGCACCACACTGCCTTTTTACATATTCCTGATGTCTGGTTTCATGGCAGGTGTTGATCAGACTTATGTGGAGGCAGCTAATATTGATGGGGCTGGGCATTTCCGGACTATGCTCAGTATCGTTTTCCCCATGTGCAGACCCGGAATTGCCACAATGCTGATGTTCTCATTTATGGAATACTGGAATGAATATATTCTTGCACTTCAGTTTCTGAGAAGCGATGTAAAGAAAACACTGCCCGTGGGGCTGAAAAACATTATGGAGCAGTCAAAGTATGCTACGGATTGGGGCGCCCTGTTTGCCGCAATGGTAATTGTCATGGTGCCAACCATGATATTCTATCTGTTTGTCCAGAAAAAGCTGATCAGCGGCTTGAGCCTCGGCGGACTGAAAGGTTAATGATATAAATCCCTAAAGGAGAAAATTGCAATGAGAAAAATAGCAGGAAGGCTGACGCTGCCCACTGACATAGACATTGTGGAAAAGACACTTGAACTAAAGGAGCGTCTGGATGCAGATGCCTTCCGAGACTGCGACGGAACAAGACTGCCGGAAAAACTTTTGGACGGCAAAACTAAAATCTATGCCACCTATTATACTACCAGAAAAGACAATGAGTGGGCCGAGGCGAATCCGGAAGAAATTCAGCAGGAATATTTATGCAGCAGCCCAGTAACAGCCCGGGAAAAATGTCTGCGCATACGTCCAATGGACGGATTTTATACGGAGCAGCTGCGGCTCAATACCATCCATGATCCCAAACGCTGGTGGGAGGTTATGGACCGGACAGCAGGGCAGGCAACAGCCTCTCAAGACTGGTATTTTGACGCCGAAACAGAAGAGGTTGTGATTCAATCTGTTCCCTATCATCAGTACACAGTGAGTTTTCTGGCCTTCCTGATCTGGGATCCGGTTCATATGTATAACTTTCTTACTAATGACTGGAATAACGCGGCTCATCAGATGACCTATGACGTACGGCAGCCAAAAACCCAGAAATATGTGAAGGAAAAACTCCGGCGCTGGTGCAGTGAAAATCCCCACGTTGATGTCGTTCGGTTTACTACCTTTTTCCATCAGTTCACTCTGGTTTTTGATGAACAGAAGCGAGAAAAATTTGTAGAATGGTTTGGCTACAGCGCCAGCGTCAGCCCCTGCAACGCCACGACGGTGTACTCTTTAATCAACGAACCATCGCCCTTCAGCGCCCATCCCAGCGCAATCAGAATAGCCTGCGGTTTTTGCGCCAGATAAGGTATATGAACAACCCAATAGGTCCAGGCAGCAAGATAGGCCAACACTGGCCCCATAGTATGTTTAATCCAGGTA
>URUZ01000219.1 GCA_900551225.1 uncultured Clostridium sp. | reverse complement strand
TTATATACGTACATGTATGACAAGAACTGATTTTTCAAGCAATTCTTGAATATGCGCCAAAACTTCCTCACTTGGTTCAACGGTTGGATTTAAAATATCAAATTCAATACAAGAAAATCCACACGGAAAATGATACTGCAAATCATTGAGCGTCCCACCACGGCCGCAACAGGGCAGGGATATCGTTAGATCTTTGAAACCATTTTCATCCCCCCCACTCATTGCTTCTCCCCACCAGTCAAAATCAAGTCTTGTTCCGCAAAAAGGGCACGCTATTGTCTCCAAGTTACTGCCGCAATCAACAAATACAGGCATATCATTCATTACTATGTCAATTCTGTCAGCGCCAACATTTGAAGTAAGATACTTCATAATACTCTGTACCTTTGGTTTCGCAGCGTGATAATATGGATCCGCCGGAATAATCTTGATTATATAATCTGCCATGAGAACCTCTTTTCTGGACCGCTGGACGCCCACTGCCTATATCGCTAAATTAGCCGTCATAAGACGGCAAATCGTCTCTTAGGCAGCTGCCGCATACCCGCATTAAAATGGGGAATGTACGTCTACAAAGCAATATCTGCATTGAGTGTTTCATAAGAGCATAAGCATACTTCCTGCGTTATTTCGATAGGCTTTTTCTCTGTAATTTCACAAAGCTCATAAATCATATCTGGAATCCCGCCTTTGAATTGTATCAAGCTAAGTTCATGATGTCCATGATTCGCGTACGCAAGCGGGCAATGGTGCCACATAGAAAAGAAACATAATACGGTCGCTTCACACCTCATAACCGAGTCAGGTATAATCTTCCACTTATGTTTGGCAGTGCGCGCTATAATGTTGTATTCCTGCCCTATCGGTATGTCGGCATAGCTGTATGAATGGTGAAAAAACAGGCTGTTTTCTGCTAATTTATTTTTTTGAAAATGTTCCGCTATCCATGGCTCTATGTTATATTTGAGGCAGTTTGCTTCTATTTCCGGAATTAATACGTTGTGTGTAAAGTCAGGGGAAAAACGTCCCATGAGTATCAGTTTGCGTTTTCCAATATCAACCTTTTCTGCAGAGTACATAAAGTGATCCCCCTTCTCTTCTATTTTAATAACAGCCCACGGAAATGTCAAACAACTCATATCGTCTCATGATACCATGTACTTTGTGTATATTCCACAATAACCTCACCCAAAAATATATAAAAATGCCAATAGCTAACATTTCCAATCTGATATATAATACATGTAACGTTTCAAGTAGAGGGGACCAAATATGAAACAGACCTACAATCTAAAAGACGTAGCAAAACTGGCGGGTGTCAGCCTGGGAACCGCTTCCAAGGTAATCAACACCATCTATGTCAGACCAGAACTGAGAATCAAAGTAGAGTCAGCCATGGCTGAACTCAACTATACCCCCAACGCCATCGCCCGAAGCCTGAAAGCCAACACCACCAAGACCATCGGAATCATGATTCCCGACATCTCCAGCCCGGTGGTGGGCAAGATCCTGAAAGGGATCGAGCAGGTCAGCCGCATGGCCGGATACAGCCTTTTAATCTACAACACATCCAGGGATCTAAATGCCGAGAAGGATGCCATCCAGACCTTCATGATCAACAAAGTGGACGGTATCATCTATTCCGGGAACACCGTCACCGATGAAACCGCCGCGAAGCTGAAAGAAACAAGGATTCCCGTGGTATTTGTCATGACTGATTACAACAGCAGGGATTTTTCCAGCGTCACCATCGACAACATGGAGGCTGCTTTCCACGCGGTGGACCATCTCTGCCGGTGCGGGCACAGCCGGATACTCATGCTGGCCGGAGAGGCCGACGACCCCAACGCGGGAATCCCCCGCCTGGCCGGCTATCAGAAAGCCCTTGCGGCACACGGTATCCCCTACCAGGACAGCCTCATCTTCTGGGGCGGCTACAACCTGGAGCGGGGCTTCACCGATATGAAGGCCGCGCTTTCCGCAGGCCTGGACTTCTCCGCTGTGTTCGCCGTGTCGGACGATGTGGCCATCGGCGCCATGAAGGCGCTGAACGAAGCCGGTATCCGGGTTCCCCAGGACATTTCCGTCATGGGCTTCGACGGGATCGACATGATCAGCTACACCATCCCATCCCTGACCACCATCTCCCAGCCCTTTGAACAGCTTGGAGTCGAATGCACGAAGATCCTGATCGACCGCATGAAGGACGGCAAAGGGAACACACGCCTGACCCTTCCCTTTAAACTCATCAATAACGCTTCCGTTGCCCCATATAAGGGATAACGGAATCTCTTTTAACGCTACGTGAAACGTTACAAGTTGGAGGACAAAACATTGAACTGTGAATATAGCTGGAAAATCAGCGAAGATTCCTTCTGTCTGGAGGACAATTTAAACAACGAATCCCTGTACACCCTGGCCAACGGCTATATGGGAATGCGGGGGGACGGACCGGAGCAGCTTCCGCCCCGTTACAGCAAGCGCGGCACCTTTATCAACGGCTTCTATGAGACAAGTACCATCCCCTACGGCGAATCCGCCTACGGCTTTGCCAAAAACATGCAGACCATGCTGAACGTGTGCGACGCCAAGCTGGTGACTCTGACCCTGGAGGGCGAGACCTTTTCCCTGCTTAAAGGAACTGTGCGAAGCTGGCACAGGGAGCTGGACATGAAGAACGGCCTGGAGATCCGGGACATCACCTGGGAGTCCCCGGAGGGCCGGATCATCCGCGTGGTAAACCGCAATCTGGTCAGTCTGGCCCACCGCCACATCGCGGTCCGCACCATGGAGGTGACGCCCGTCAATTTCTCAGGAGAGATCATTTTCTCACACATCCTGGACGGCGAGACAAAGACAGGCGAGGAGACGGATGATCCCAGAGTCAGCGGTTCCCTGCTGGACGGCGGCTTCGGCTGCACCGCAGCTGGATTTACAGCAGCCGGATTCAAAGCAGCCGGATTCAAGTCAGCCGGGGGCAGGAATATCGCTTATATAGAGCAGTCCACCAAACGGACAGCGCTTTCCCTCATGTGCGCGGCCTGCTCACAGACGGACAGTCCTGCGGACAGCACCTTCCACAAGGAGGACAACCGGGTGATCTCCAGTCACAGGGTTGCCGCCGCCGAGGGCACAGCCGTCACCCTGACCGTCCACATCGCCTACGCCACCAGCCAGCACGGCCACCAGCCGGACTACAGGGAATGCGCCCTCGAAAATGTATGCAGGGCCATGGACATGGGCTTTGCCAGCCTGACGCAGCAGCAGTCCCAGTATCTGGAACGCTTCTGGGAATCAGCGGATATCAGCATCACCGGGGACGAGGCCATGACCCGGTCCATGCGTTTCAACCTCTTCCAGCTGCTCCAGTCCGTGGGCAAGGACTCCCACACCAGCATCCCCTCCAAGGGACTGTCCGGCGAGGGCTACGGCGGCCATTATTTCTGGGAATCCGAGGCTTATATCGCGCCCATGTTCATGATCTCCGATGAGACCATTGCCCGGAAAATGCTGGAATACAGGTACTCCATCCTGGACAAGGCCAGGGAACAGGCCAGGCTTCTGGGCCACTTAAAGGGCGCGCTGTTCTCCTGGCGGACCATTGCCGGGGAGGAGTCCTCCGCCTATTTCCCAGCCGGCTCAGCCCAGTACCACATCAACGCCGACGTGGCATTTGCGGTGCACCGGTATCTGGACGCGGCCCAGGACATGGACTTCCTGATGAAGTGCGGACTGGAGCTGCTGCTGGAGACAGCGCGGCTGTGGATCGATGTGGGCCACTACGCTCCGTTAAAAGGCGGCTGCTTTTGTATTGACGGCGTCACCGGCCCGGATGAATACACGGCCATTGTGGACAACAACTGCTATACCAATGCCATGGCCCGGGAGAACTTGTGGAATGCGGTGAAGGCGGCAAATGCTGCCAGAGCATATGATCCGGCGGCTTACGCGGCGGTCTGTAAAAAGATCGGTTTTGAGGAGACGGAGCTGGATGCCTTCCAGGCAGCGGCAGACTCCATGTACATTCCCTACTGTAAAGAACTGGGAATCCATATGCAGGACGACACCTTTTTAAATAAGAAGGTACTGGACTTCAACGCCCTTCCCCAGGACAAACGCCCGCTTCTGCTCCACTACCACCCCATGTTCATTTACCGCCACCAGGTCTGCAAGCAGGCTGATCTGATCCTGGCCGAATATTTCCTTCCCGACCGGTTCACCGCTGAGGATAAGAAGCGGGATTATGAATATTATGAGAAGCTGACCACCCATGACTCATCCCTCTCCGCCTGCGTGTTCTCCATCATGGCGGCTGAGACAGGGGATCTGGAGAAGGCATACAGCTATTTCATCCAGACCGTGCGGACGGATCTGGACGACAACCAGAAGAACACCCGGGACGGCCTCCACATGGCCAACATGGCAGGCGCGTGGGCATGTATCGTCTACGGGTTCGGCGGCCTGAAGATCCGTGACGGAATCCCCTGCTTCCGGCCCCTGCTGCCGGAGAACTGGAAGGGCTACCGCTTCTGTATGAAGTACCGCGGCGGCAGGCTGGAGGTGGAGGTCACCCCGGACGGCGTCTGCTACCGGCTGAAATCCCCGGGTTCCATGACGATCTGCCACAACGGCAAGACCCTGGAAATCACCCAGAACCAGGAGGTATCGGTATCATGAGCAGCCATATAAAAGCATGTATATTCGACATGGACGGTGTGATCTGTGACACCGCCAAATACCACTATCTGGCGTGGAAGAGCCTGGCCGGGGCCCTGGGAATCAACTTCACCGAGGCCCACAACGAACAGCTGAAGGGCGTCAGCAGAATGGATTCCCTGGAAATCCTGCTGAGCCTGGGGGACGGCCAATACACCCCCGCAGAAAAACAAGACTTCTGCGACAGCAAAAACCGGCGCTACGTGGACTACATCTCCAGGATGGATCAAAGCGAGATCCTGCCGGGTGTCCTGCCGTTCCTGAATCACTGCCGGGAGCAGGGTATCAGGACAGCCCTTGGCTCTGTAAGCCGCAACGCGGGCATGATTCTTAAGAATCTGGAGCTGAAGGATTATTTTGACGCGGTGATTGACGGCAGCATGGTGTCTAAGGCCAAGCCGGACCCGGAGGTGTTCTTAAAGGGAGCCGCTGCGGTCGGTGTGCCGCCGGAGAACTGTGTGGTGTTCGAGGATGCCCGGACCGGCATCCAGGCCGCCAAAGGGGCCGGAATGTACGCTGTTGGCATCGGGAAACCGGAGATTTTAACAGAGGCGGATATGGTGATTGATGGCTTCGGCAGCATTTCCCCATCTGCCCTGCTGGAACATATTTCAGAAAATGCTGATGGGAAAGGAGAATTATAAGTATGTATTCAGTCGTTGAAACACACTGTCACACCACTGCCTCAGGGCATGCCTACAGCACGGTCCTGGAGTGCGCGGCATACGCCAGAAAGTACGGTTTAAAAGGGCTGGCCATCACCGATCACGGGCCGTCCATGCCGGGCGCGCCCCATGAATGGCATTTCGGCAACCAGTCCGCCTTTGCCGGGGATATAGACGGCGTCATGGTTTACAGGGGCGCTGAGGTCAACATCATGAGCTATGACGGAGATCTGGATCTGCCGGAGGAAATGCTGAAGAAACTGGACTGGGTGATCGCCTCCTACCACGTGCCCTGCCTCGCGCCGTCCACGGTGGAGGACCATACAAAGGGCTATCTGAAGGTACTGTTAAACCCTTATGTGGATGTACTGGGCCATTCCGGAAATGATGACTATGTCTACGATTACGAGCGGGTGGTGGCGGAGGCTGGCAGGCTGGGTAAGATCATTGAGATCAACCACCACTCTCCCATCGGCAGACCCGGCTCCAAGGAGCGCTGCCCCATCATCGCGCAGTTCTGCAAGAAATACAAAGTTCCTGTGGTAGTGTCCACGGATGCGCATTTTGCAGCCAAGGTCGGAATCGTGGACAATGCGTGGAACCTGCTGAAGGAGATTGATTTCCCGGAGGAGCTGATCCTCAACATGGACTTTGAACGCTTTGAACAGTATCTGAACAATAGAGTACGTTAATGTTAATTAAATTTATATAATGCAGGAGGGGTATTCAAATGAAATTAAAAAGAATTGCAGCAATCACATTGGCAGCATCCATGGCGGCGGGACTTATGACCGGCTGCTCCGGCGGCAAAACCGCCGGCGCCAAAGACAGCCCGGTAGAGTTAAACATTGCAATCCCGCTGGCGGAAGAAGAGTGGCAGGTATTTTAAAAGAAGGTATTTAAGCCCTACGAGGAAAAAACCGGCGTCAAAATCAATGGCATCCAGATGGAGAACAAGGACATGGAGGGCAAGCTGGACGCGCTAAAGCAGGCCGGCAAGCATGAGATCGATATCTTTGCCCCCAGCACCGTGTATCTGCCCGGCATCCTGTCCAAGGATCTGGCTGAGGATCTGACCGGCCTTGTGACGGTTCCAGAAGAGATTCCATCCAACCTATACACAGATTTTCAGTTTGACGGAAAGCTGAATTTCGTACCTCTGCGCCCCAATGTACAGACCAACTACTATGATGAGGTGAAGCTGGCAGAGTACGGCCTGACTCCCCCTGAGAACTGGGACGACATGCTGAACGTGGCCAAGACACTGTACGATAATGAAGGCGTGGGCCGGGTGGCCATTCAGGCGGCTTCCGGTTCCGCCCTCACCATCACTGCCATCGAGTATATCCGCTCCGCAGGCGGCGACCCCCTGGTGCTCAATGATAAAGGCTCTGTGGAGGCATTTACCTACCTGCAGGAGCTGTGGAAATACGTTTCCCCTGAGTCCAAGCGCGCGGACTTCAACGTGGTCAATGAGCTGCTGTCCACTGAGTCCGTTTACTATGCCTCCAACTGGCCTTTCTGCGCCAACGTGGTGGTGAAGGACGACGGCAAGACAAATGTTAAGACCCACGTGGGCTTCACCGGGCCGCAGGGCATTTCCAAGGTCACAACAACAACCGTGCTGGGAATCGCAAAAGGCACCGAGCACAAGGAAGAGGCCATCAAGTTCCTGGAATACTTGATGTCATCAGATGTTCAGAACACCTTATTCACCGAGATCGGCTGGGCGCCCGCCCGCAACGACGCCTTCGGCGAGGTTGAGGAGTGGCAGAAGCCCTACATCGCGGATGTACAGGAAGCCCTCCAGTACGCCCAGTCCAGGCCCATCGTGTCCTACTGGTCCGATGTGGACAAGGCCATCAATGACGCGTTCAAGGAGATCGTAATTGACGGGGCCACCGATGTACAGGGCGTTCTGGACAAATACCACGACAGCATAGAGAAGGCCAAGGAAGCCCAGGGGATCAAATAACAATCACTGAGAACCGTCATAAGAAATGGAGTATACCGTGAAAAACACACTTGACAGAAAAGATAAACTGCGGCATTTTCTGAAAAAAAATGGTTTTAATATAATCCTGGTTGTTCCATTGATTGTATTTGTATTTAGTTTTACAATTATTCCCATTATTAAGACCATTATTTTAGGTTTCCAGGATCAGAATACCTCGCAGTGGACCCTTAACAACTATAAATATGTATTTGAGCGGGGCGTATTTTTAGAATCCATCAGCAACACGCTGATTATCTCCGCCATGGGCCTGGTGCTTCAGATGACCGTTGGCTACGCGCTGGCCTCCATGCTGCGGAAAAACTTTGTGGGAAAGGGGCTGGCAAGGACACTTGTCATGCTCCCCATGGGAATCCCCACCATGGTGTCCGGCGTTGCCATGCTGTATCTGTTCAGCCTGTCCGGCTATGTAAATGAAGTGCTGTTCCGGCTGAACGCCATCACCATTCCCATTGACTGGACGGCAACCAAGTTAAAGAGCATGTGCGTGGTGGCTGTGGCGGACAGCTGGAAGGTCATGCCCCTTGTGGTCATGCTGTTTCTGTCGGGCCTGGAGTCCATCTCCAGGGAACTGTACGAGGCGGCCAATGTGGACGGCGCGGGAACATTTGCCAAATTCCGTTACATCACCATGCCACAGTTAAAGGCCACTGTGACAATGACCGTGCTCACCAGGCTGGTGGATCTGCTGCGTATTTTCGAGCTGCCCAAGGTACTGCTGGGCCAGAGCACGCCCTTCCTTGGTACAATCGCCTACGAGGAATATTCCTACGGCAACAATGCCTATTCAGCAGTGGCCTCCACCATACTGCTGCTGATTATCATGGCAGTGGTGGCAGCGTATATGCTGATATTCGAACGGGAAAAGAAGGTGGCCAGACCATGAGTAAAACATTAAAAAAGACAATATTTTACATAACCATCATCTGTATCTGCCTGATCATGATCGCTCCGGTCTATCTGCTGGCAAAGGTGTCCTTCAGCAGCAAGGCCGAGATCCTGACCCAGCATCCCACATTTCTCATTCACAGCTTTACCTGGGAACACTGGAAAAATGTATTTATGTCGGGCAATTTGTGGCAGCCGCTGAAGAAGAGCCTGATCGTGTCCACCATGACCACAATCTGTTCTCTGATCATAGTGGTTCCGGCCTCCTATGTGGTATCCAGAATGTCTAAGAAGCTGCGGTACGCTTTCGTCCTGGGCCTGTTCTTCACCAGGATGGTGCCCAGCGTGGCCATTGCCCTTCCCATCTCCGTCACCTTCCTGAAAATGGATCTGATCGATACATCCACCGGCCTGGTGCTGGCCAATATGATCACACAGATTCCGTTTATGGCCTGGATTCTGGTGTCCACCTTTGCCGAGGTGCCCCTGTCCCTGGACGAGGCGGCGTGGATTGACGGGGCTTCAAAACTCCAGGCAATTGTGAAAGTGCTGCTCCCTGTATCCATGCAGGGAATCGCCGTGGCGGCCATGTACGTGTGGCTCAACGCCTGGAATGAATTCACCTACGCAATGTACCTCTCCAATAACTCTAAGACCATGCCTCTGCAGATCTATTACTATGTTTCCAGGGGCAGCGTGTTCGAGCGGGCGGCGTACTCAACTATATTGGCAATTCCTGTGATATTGATTACGTTTGTGCTGCAGAGATATCTGAAGCCGGATTATTTGGGGGGATCGGTGAAGGGGTGATGAGGCGTGGATGGTTACGCGGGCGGAGTTAGATGCATCCGCCCGCAGCTCCTGTCTCTCACCCACTGGGTATAAGACCGCCCGCTGACGCATCCAGGCGCGGGAAAAAGAAAAAGGACTTCTGAAGGCTTAAGATAT
>URUZ01000218.1 GCA_900551225.1 uncultured Clostridium sp. | reverse complement strand
AATCGATGCGTGGGTCCAGTACCTGCTGCTGTGAACCTGCATTTCCAGCCTGCCGCAGATCGCGGCGGCAATGCCCCTGCCCTGGTAATCCTTGTGCACATACAGCCGGTCCAGATCCCCGTCCTCAGCCATATCTCCGAACCCCACCACAATGCCGCCCTCTGCCGCCACCAGCGTGCAGTGCTCCCGGAACGACCGGTCCCAAGCCGCCTCATCCACAGTGCCGCAGGCCCAGGCCTCCAGCTGCTCCCTGGAATAGTCCCTGCTGTTCACCGTGTGGACCGTATCATAGAACAGCCGCGCCATGGCCCCGCAGTCCTCATGCCGGTACTCTCTGATCTCCATCACTGCCCCCTTTTCTCCAGGAACACGGTTGTCACTCCACCTTCTGCCCCAATTTTTTACAAAATTTAAAATGGCTTCTGTCTAAGCCCATCCGCTCATAAAAACTGTGACTCTCGGGCCGCGCCCTGTTGCAGCACACCTCCAGCTGCAGACAGCCCCTCTGCTCCGCCCTGCTGCAGGCCCAGTCCATCAGACTGCGCCCGGTCCCTGCCCCCTGGCATTCCCCTGTCACGATCAATTCCTGGATCTCCCCTATGCTGCCGTTGTGGTGAAGCAGCTCCTGAATATGCAGGCTTATGAAACCCACCGCACATCCCTCCTCCACGGCCACCCCATAGCAGACATCATCCCTCCCCAGATTCCTGTTATATACCGCCGCAAATGCCTCTTGATCCGGCAGGCACCGCTCCAATTCTGCAATCAGGCCATACACCTGTTCCAGATCCCCCGGCTGCGCTTCGCGTATTTCCATTATTTACCATCTCCTGTCTACAATGTTTCACCGCGTACAATTAAAGCAGAAGAAGAGACCATCCCGGCCTCCTCTCCTGCTTCAACTCACAATCTATAGTTACTGTTCCAGATGCTTCTTCACGTATTTCCCGGTGTAGGATACTGGGTTGGCAGCCACTTCCTCGGGCGTGCCCTTGGCAATCACCGTGCCGCCCTTGTCGCCGCCCTCGGGACCGATATCAATGATATAGTCCGCTGTCTTGATTACGTCCAGATTGTGCTCAATAACCACCACTGTGTTGCCGCCCTCAGACAGCCGGCGCAGGATCTCCACCAGCTTGTGCACATCTGCAAAATGCAGGCCTGTGGTCGGTTCGTCCAGAACATAGATGGTCTTGCCGGTACCGCGTTTGGACAGCTCTGTGGCCAGCTTGATCCGCTGGGCCTCGCCGCCGGACAGCTCTGTGGAGGGCTGGCCCATGCGGATATAGCCCAGGCCCACATCATAGAGGGTCTGGATCTTGCGGGTGATGGAAGGCACATTTTCGAAGAACTTCAGCGCATCCTCCACAGTCATATCCAGCACATCATAGATGCTCTTGCCCTTGTACTTCACGTCCAGGGTCTCCCGGTTGTAGCGTTTGCCACCGCAGACCTCGCAGGGCACATATACATCGGGCAGGAAATGCATCTCAATCTTGATGATTCCGTCGCCGCTGCACGCCTCACAGCGCCCGCCCTTCACATTGAAGCTGAAACGGCCCTTGGTGTAGCCCTTGGCCTTGGCGTCCGTGGTGGAGGCAAAGAGATCGCGGATCAGATCAAACACGCCTGTGTAGGTGGCCGGATTGGACCTGGGGGTGCGCCCTATGGGAGACTGGTCAATGGCAATGATCTTGTCCAGCTGTTCCACTCCCTCAATGGTCTTGTGCTTGCCCGGAATCGTCCTGGCACGGTTGAGTTTCCTTGCCAGGGATTTGTAAAGGATCTCATTGACCAGGGAGCTCTTGCCGGAACCGGACACGCCGGTGACGCAGGTCATGACTCCCAGCGGGAAGCTGACGTCAATGTTCCTCAAGTTGTTCTCAGCAGCGCCCTTCACCGTGATCCAGCCGGTGGGCTGGCGGCGCTCGGAGGGCACGGGAATCTGCATGCGCCCGCTTAAGTAGGCGCCGGTGATGGATTCCGGACAGTCCATGATATCCTGGGCGGTTCCCGCCGCAACCACGTGTCCGCCGTGTTCTCCGGCTCCAGGTCCGATATCCACAATATAATTGGCCGCCCGCATGGTATCCTCATCGTGCTCCACCACCAGCACGCTGTTGCCCAGGTCCCGGAGATGGATCAGGGTGTTCAGCAGCTTGTCATTGTCCCGCTGGTGCAGGCCGATGCTGGGCTCGTCCAGAATGTAGGCCACGCCCACCAGGCCGGAGCCGATCTGGGTGGCCAGACGGATTCTCTGGGCCTCGCCGCCGGACAGGGTTCCCGTGGGCCGTGTCAGGGACAGATAATCCAGGCCCACATTGATCAGGAAGTCAATTCTGGCTTTGATCTCCTTTAATATGGTAGCGCCGATGGTCTGCTGCATGGGCGTCAGTACCAGATCTTCCAGGAATGCCCTGAACTTCACAATGGACATGTTGGTGGCCTCGTAGATGTTCTTACCGCCAACAGTCACTGCCAGGGATTCCTTCTTCAGCCTCTGCCCCTTACAAACAGGGCAGGGTGTGATCCGCATGTATGTTTCGTACTCCGCTTTGCTGCTCTCGGAGAAGGTCTCCTTATAGCGGCGGTTTACATTCTCAATGAGGCCCTCAAATGCCACGTCATAGACGCCCTGGCCCCTCTGGCTCTTATAATGTACCTTCATCTGACGTCCGCCTGTGCCGTAGAGCAGCACGTCATGGATCTCCTTGGGATAGTCCTGGAAGGGGGTGCTGAGGCTGAAGTTGTACTCCTGGGCCAGCGCCTCCAGAATGGACCGGGTGAAACTCCCCTTGTCCGTGCAGGACTGCCAGCCCATCACCACGATGGCGCCCTCGTCGATGGACAGGGACTTGTCCGGGATCATCAGATCCTCGTCAAACTCCATCTTGTAGCCCAGGCCAAAGCACTCGGGGCAGGCGCCGAAGGGATTGTTGAAGGAGAAGCTTCTGGGCTCCACCTCATCCACGCTGACGCCGCAGTCCGGGCAGGAAAAACTCTGGCTGAAATTGATGGACTCCCCGTCCACCACGTCCACGGTCATAAGGCCGCCGGTCAGCTCCATCACCGTCTCAATGGAGTCTGCCAGACGTTTCTCAATCCCCTCCTTCACCACCAGACGGTCCACCACCACCTCAATGGTGTGCTTGATGTTCTTCTCCAGCTTGATCTCCTCCGACAGCTCGTAGAGGTTCCCGTCTATCCGCACCCGGACATAGCCGCTCTTCCTGGCCTGGTCCAGAACCTTCACATGCTCTCCCTTGCGTCCGCGGACAACAGGGGCCAGCAGCTGGATCTTGGTGCGCTCCGGCAGGGACATGATCTGATCCACCATCTGGTCAAGGGTCTGCTTGTGGATCTCCTTGCCGCACTTGGGGCAGTGGGGAATACCCACACGGGCGTACAGAAGCCTCATGTAATCGTAGATCTCCGTCACAGTTCCCACAGTGGAACGGGGGTTGCGGTTGGTGGACTTCTGGTCAATGGAGATAGCTGGGGAAAGTCCCTCAATGCTCTCCACATCCGGCTTCTCCATCTGCCCCAGGAACTGGCGGGCGTAGGAGGACAGGGATTCCATGTACCGTCTCTGCCCTTCCGCATAAATGGTGTCAAATGCCAGCGAAGACTTTCCCGAGCCGGAAAGCCCCGTCAGCACAACCAGCTCGTTTCTTGGAATATCCACGGTGATATTCTTCAGGTTGTGCTCATTGGCACCGCGGATCTTAATGTACTGCTTTGCCATTGATTTTTGCTCCTCGTATATTCAATATCTGTTCTTTAATGGGTTCGTATAATCTCGCCAAGTGTTCACATTATAGCACAAATTTGTATTTTTGCAAACATTTGTTCGGTGAAATTTATTACTATCTCTGGCACTAACTATCAGTGTTTACATTCACTGGTAAAGTTCCCAGCACAGCCTTGCGTGAAAACAGTAATAACGTGCCTGGTGTCTGCGGCAGGGCGCCTGCCCTGTGATCTGCCATGCAATCACCGGACAGGCGTCCTGCCTTTCCCCCCACGAATTCTCACCGCTCCCCAAACATACGCCCGATAAACTCCAGCAGAATCTCCGGCACATCCTCCGTCAGGCTTCGAATATTCACACGTTCCCCCATCTGGTGGGCATCCATCCCCACCGGTCCGAACAGCAGGGCTGGTATCTGAACCCGGTTCATGGACTCCTGATCCATTGAATACAGGCTGCCCCACAGCGGAGTATCCGACCCATAGTCCAGGACCGCGTCCCCTTCCAGGCCGCCGCAATAGCTCAGATCCGAGATTCCGCAGAAGTAATTCCACTTCTCCAGCTGTATCCCCCGCTTCTCAAGGGCCGATGCCCGCAGCAGCTCATAGGCCGCGCTCCCCTCCCCTTCCCGGCCGGGAATCCTGTCGCTGTGGTAGGCCGGATAATAGGGCGGGGCAAATGCCAGCACCATCACCGGGACCGTGATCCCGGAACAGGTCAGCAGCCGGTCCATCATTTCCAGGGTTGCCTGGGGGTAGCTCCACTCCCCTGCGTGAATCTTCTCCCCCGCCTCACGGTACTGCTGCTCACGCCACTGGGCGAATGCTGCATTTCCCATTTTTTTACTGGTGATTTTTTCCAGCTCCCGGTATTCCAGTACACAGCTGTCCAAATCAACTGCAGGTATCATTTCCTCCATCCCCGAGGACTCCCCGCCCAGGGCGCGGGCCTGGTTCCTCATGCGCTCCAGATATTTGGAAAATGCCTGGCGGCCCAGCTCTCCAAGCCGTTTCATCACAGTTCCGGCTGTCTTTTCAAAGCCCAGCACACTCATATATCCTGCGGCCCGCAGAGGTACGGACACATCATAGCCCTCCTTCCGGTCCCGCAGATTGAACCAAGTGGGCGGGGGACACATCTCCCCATGGCAGCTCTCCGCGAATTCCGGGGCCAGCTCTGTGTCCATAAACAGCTGGGCCAGCACGCCCACTGCGTTCAATCCGCCAAAGCACTCTACCACATGGGCTTTCGCGCCCTGGACCAGCACGGCGGGCAGCAGCTTGCCCACTGAGCCGATATGCACCTCCTGCTTTCCCCCCTGGCCGAAGCAGGGCTCTAAGTCAATGAGACAGCTATACTCCAGTCCGCAACGGCCGGCCAGCTCCGCCAGCAGGGCTGAAGCGGCCCGCATCCCGGCGGAATACGCTTCTTCGTCAGCTACTGCCAGAAACAGCAGATTCCCGTCCGGCACATCCCCTGACAGGCAGCGGTCCCCGATCTCCTCCATCAGGGCCAGGCCGATGGCCAGACCCCCCTTCATATCATTGCTGCCGCGGCCGAACAGCCACTCTCCCGACTCCAGATCCTCAGCGGCCTGGGGTGTCAGCATCTGCAGCAGCTCTTCCCGCTGCCTGCCGGACACCTGCTGCCAGGCAGCCACATCGTATGCGAAGTCCCGGAAGCCTCCGTACTCCTCTGTGTCCACCACATCGTAATGTCCGGTGAGAACCAGGGTCCTGGGTCCATTTCCCAAGATCAGGCCATAGGCTGCGGTCCGTCCCAGACTGTCCCCCGGTATGGGAAACTGCCCGGTAAGCTGCGGATTCGCCTTAAAATACGCCTGGGCTCCCAGGCTGTTCCCCAGATACCGGGCCGCTCCGGCTTCCTCCGCGGTATTGGACACGCTGGGGATTGCAACCAGATGATTCACATGCTTTAATATCCGTTCCTTCATATCCATAGCGATACCTTTTCTTTCCTGTGCTTTTTTATACGATCAGTTGGATTCCGAACATTTAGCGGCATCGATTGCCAGGGCCACCATCAGGGCATAGACCGCATCCTGATCCTCATCTACCTGGATCACATATGTATCCGTCCAGTTAAATACCTGTTTGGACAGCACCGCCACGGTCCTTCCGCCCTGGTCAGTGATCTGGTAATCCCATTCTAAAAAATCCCCCCTGATATTCCAGCCCTTTACATCCATCTTAAAGGAGGGCTTAAAAAATGTCAGCTCCTTGCGGATCTCCCCTAGATATTCCTCCCCCATATACAGCCTGAACCGGGGCATAAATGTAAAGATCTCCTCCTTCACAGTGCCGATGTGGCTCCCCTGGGCGTTATGTATCTCCAGGCAGTGTCCCCAGGCCAGCTTTCCCTGAACTGTGAACACGGTTTGTCCCTGTTCATTATAAACATCGTAGCTGTCAAGCCACGAAAAAAAGCGTTGTTTAAATAATAGCTTCATCTGTCTGTCCTCCTATGCTAACCGCTATGGGGTCAGTGTAACACATCCTCCGGCATATGAAAAGTGTTATTCTCCGGCAAAACACCAACTCCCTCAGACCTTCTTAAAATAGTAGAATTCCACGTCATCCATAATCACGCTCATATTGGGATTTCCCAGTATTTCCCTGGTCTCCGTTATGACCTTTAAGACAGCTTCCTTATATATCTCCCCGTCCGGCACTTCCGCTGGATTTCTCACAACTGTGACACTGTGACGTACTTTTCCCAGCTCACAGCCCCTGACTTCCCCGCAGATCAGGTCGCTGGTCTCCACGGTGCCTGTCACATAGAGCTTGCAGGACTCGTAGACCCGGTTGGCGGCAAGCTCCCAGCACATTCCCACATAGTCGTTTGTGTAGTATTTGGAATCGATTCCATAAAAGTTTATTACATAGCGTTCAGACTTCATGTCACCCTCAAAGCTTTTTAATAATAGTTTATGCAGAACCGGATTGTACGGTTAACCATAACGCACGGGCTTTGCCGGTATTTCTCCGCCCGGGATGTAAAACAGGACTGTCCGCTCCAGCTTACCGGCAGACAATCCTGTTCTGTGTATTTTCACATATTTCCTTACTCTAACACCTCTGTTCTCCGCCGCTGGCAAAGACCTCGCACATCATCCTTGCTCCGATCCGGAAACCATCGCAGAATGCCTGGGTCTTTTCCACATAGCACAGTTCCAGGTAGTGGTCCATCATGGCATCAAAAGCCTCCCTGCGCTCTGCCTTCAATGCGCCTGCGAACTCCTCAGTCTCCTCCAGCACCACCTCGCACATGCCGGGGTATTGGGGGTTGTCATAAATCCTGCTGTCCGCAGGACAGAGGTCCCCGTTGTACAGCTGTTCCAAAATCCGTTCCATATCCATTCCTCCGATCCTTTCCCATGTCTGTATGCCAAGTGGGCTCCCGCTTCCTGCGCTGCTGACCGCCGCGCATTCCACCTGCCGAAACTACTCACTCTTCACTTATTATCACACAATCACAAGAACGCTAAGATGCAGACCTGCCAAGGGCATGGAACGCCCGGGAACCCACTTATTCCTCCCAGCATAACACAACCGGAGTCCGGTGACAATCGAACAAATTATTAAATCTTTACTGTTTTAAAATCTCCATAAATTCTTCCCCGGTAATAGTCTCCCGATCCAGCAGATACATGGCCAGTTCATTGAGCTTGGCGGCATTATTCTTCAGAATATCCAGAGCCTTCTCATACTGGACCCGCACCATCTCCACCACCTCTTCATCAATGGCTCTGGCCGTATCAGGTGAGCAGGCCAGTGTGGTATCGCCGCCCAGATACTGGTTATTCACCGTCTCCATGGCCACCATGCCGAACTTCTCACTCATGCCGTAGCGGGTGATCATGGCCCTGGCCAGCTTGGTTGCCTGCTCGACGTCATTGGAGGCCCCTGTGGTGATGGAGTTAAAGATCAGCTGCTCCGCGGCCCGGCCGCCGGTGAATGTGGCTATCTTGTTCAGCGCCTCCTCCTTGCTCATCAGGAAACGCTCGCCCTCCTCCACCTGCATGGTATAGCCCAAGGCGCCGGAGGTTCTGGGTATAATGGTGATCTTGTGCACTGGGGCGGAATTGTTCTGGCATGCAGCTACCAGGGCGTGGCCGATCTCATGGTAAGCCACAATCCGGCGCTCCCGGTCCGAAACCATGGCGTCCTTTCTCTGATAACCGGCAATTACAGTCTCCACACTCTCCTCCAGATCACTCTGGCTCACCAGCTTACGCCCCATTCTCACCGCCCGCAGGGCCGCCTCGTTGATAATGTTGGCCAGCTCCGCGCCGCTGGCTCCGCTGGTGGCCCGGGCCACCGTGTTATAATTCACATCCTCGGACATTTTCACATCCTTGCCGTGGACCCTCAGAATCGCTTCACGCCCTTTTAAGTCAGGCAGTTCCACGGGAATTCGCCTGTCAAAACGTCCGGGGCGGAGCAGAGCCGGGTCCAGGGATTCCGGCCGGTTGGTCGCAGCCAGAATTACCACGCCCTTTTTGCCGTCGAATCCGTCCATCTCAGTCAGCAGCTGGTTACCGCCGATTCCTCCGCCGTCACGTTTCTTGCCGATGGTGTCTACCTCGTCTATAAACACAATACAGGGGGCCTTGTCCGTGGCCTGCTTAAACAGGTCCCGCACCTTGGCAGCGCCCATACCCACAAACATTTCCACAAATTCCGAACCGGAGATGGAGAAGAAGGGCACATGGGCCTCACCGGCCACAGCGCGGGCCAGCAGCGTCTTGCCTGTTCCGGGAGGGCCCACCAGCAGGGCGCCCTTGGGAAGGTTTGCACCGATATCCGCGTATTTCTGCGGGTTGTGAAGGAAGTCCACAATCTCCTCCAGGGCCTCCTTGGCCTCCTCCTCACCCGCTACGTCGGCGAAGGTGATACCAGTCTCACTCTCGGCGTAGATCTTGGCGTTGGATTTGCCGAAGGTCATTGCATTGCCGCCGCCCATACGCTTGCTCATGGTCTTAGCCAGAATCCGGCCGATGATGATGAACATCAGTATGGGGAATATCCAGCTCAGCAGAAAGCTCAGCAGCGGGGATGCCTGGGTCACAATCTCCTTGCGGTAATCCGTAACGCCAGCCTCTTCCAGACGGTCTATCAGATCATTATCAGGAAAGCGGCCGGTCTTATACCCGCCCCACTGCTGCTGGTCCTTCAATGTGTACTGGATCTGGGTGTCCGTCAGATACACGTCCTTCACCGTCTTGTTCTCCAGCTGTGTCAGGAACTGGCTGTAGGGCACCTCCTGGATGGAACGCTCCATCACCGAGGGAAACACCAGTGCATTGAGCACCATCACAATCAGAAGCACCAGCAGATAATAATAAATAAACGGCTTTTTGGGACTCTTCCCGCCGCTGTCACCTTGTATACCCATACTCATAATCTCCTTTACTTAATCTTTATCTTTAGAAATTTTACACGTAACTATGCACCGGCGCTTAAATATGCGCCCCGCTCTGCATACC
>URUZ01000217.1 GCA_900551225.1 uncultured Clostridium sp. | reverse complement strand
CACTAAAATCCGCGCTCCTGGCCGATATACGGTCCTTGGCTGATTCAATATCAATGTTATACCGCTCCTCCAGGAACTTATAAAGGGAGCTGATATGCTCCGCCTGTTTCTCGATCCCCGGCACCATATAGCTGGGAATATAGTTCTTCATCAGCGCAATGGGCTGTCCGTCCGCCAGCTGAATCCGCTGGACCCGCGCCACCAGATCTCCCTCATTTAGGTCCAGATCACTGGCTATATGCGCGCTGGCAGGCACTATATCCACATAGATGCTCTTGGCTCGCACCGTATACCCCTTCTTGGTCAGGGTCTCGGACATGGACGTAACCATGTTCAGATTCTGCCTGGTGCGGTTGTCCAGCACCTCGGTTCCCCGCCCCTGCTGGGCCTTCACAAGCCCTTCCTGGGACAGCAGCTCCACTGCCCGGCGGACGGTTGTGCGGCTGACGCTGAAACGCTTCTCCAACTCCGGCTCCGGCGGCAGCAGGGACCCCACCGGGATATCCCCATCCATGATTTCACGTTTCAAAATATTGTATACAGAAGCATAAGCCGGCATTTTTATCATACAATCACACTCCATTTTCCCTTGATCATCAACGACATACTAAAAACATATCTAAAACCTTTCTAAATACATCGTAACATAATTACATTTCACTGTAAAGCGTAAAGTACAAAATGCAGACCGCGCCATTTTATGCAGGAAGAGCCGGAGACCTGCATGCCTCTGCCAGTCTCCGGCTCTCCTGTTTCTATCTATTACATTTCCTTGGTCTCAATCATCTTCTTCACATCGCCGATAAATGCTTCCAGCTGCGCTGCACCCAGATCGCCCTTGTCCCTGCTTCTCACAGTGATGGCGCCCTCTGCCGCTTCCTTCTCGCCCAGAACCAGCATATATGGAACTTTCTCCAGCTGCGCCTGGCGGATCTTGTAGCCCACCTTCTCGTCCTTGCGGTCCAGCTCGGTGCGGATGCCCGCGGCCTTCAGCTGCTCATACACACCGTTGGCGTAATCCATGGACTTCTCGGACACAGGGATTACCTTCACCTGCACCGGAGACAGCCATACCGGGAACTTTCCTGCAAAATGCTCGATCAGGATACCGATAAAGCGCTCGATGGAACCAAAGCATACGCGGTGGATCATGATAGGACGCTTCTTGGTGCCGTCCTCAGCCGTGTACTCCAGATCGAATCTCTGAGGCATCTGGAAATCCAGCTGGATGGTTCCGCACTGCCAGGTCCTTCCCAGGGAATCCCTCAGATGGAAGTCAATCTTAGGTCCGTAGAATGCGCCGTCGCCTTCATTTACAATATAATCCAGGCCCATATCATCCAGAGCCCTCTTCAGGCCCTCTGTCGCCATCTCCCAATCCTCGTCAGATCCCATGGAATCCTCAGGTCTTGTGGACAGCTCCACAAAATACTCAAAGCCAAACTGGCTGTACACCTCATTGATCAGCTTAGTAACGCCCTTGATCTCATCCTCAATCTGGTCGTCCCTCATGAAAATGTGGGCATCGTCCTGGGTAAAGCAGCGCACACGCATGAGTCCGTGGAGCTGTCCGCTCTTCTCATGGCGGTGAACCAGTCCCAGCTCGCCCACCCGCAGGGGCAGCTCTCTGTAGGAATGGGGGGAGTTCTTATACACCAGCATTCCGCCCGGACAGTTCATGGGCTTAACCGCGTAGTCCTCCTCGTCGATCATGGTGGTGTACATGTTGTCCTTATAATGATCCCAGTGACCGGAATTCTCCCACAGCTTGCGGCTTAAGATAATGGGCGTATTCACTTCCTGGTAGCCGTCCCTCTGGTGGATCTGGCGCCAGTAGTCGATCAGCGTGTTCTTCAGGGTCATGCCCTTTGGCAGGAAGAATGGGAAGCCCGGGCCTTCCTCTGCGAAGAAGAACAGTCCCAGCTCCTTGCCCAGCTTTCTGTGGTCGCGTTTTTTCGCTTCCTCCATCATGGTCAGATAGCTCTCCAGATCCGCCTTGTTGGCAAATGCGGTGCCGTAGATCCTGGTCAGCATCTTGTTCTTCTCGCTGCCTCTCCAGTAAGCACCTGCGATGCTGGTCAGTTTAAACGCCTTCACGCCCTTTGTATACATAATGTGGGGTCCTGCACACAGGTCCACGAACTCACCCTGCTGATAGAAGCTGATGGTCTCCTCATCCGGAAGATCCTCGATCAGCTCCACCTTGTAAGGCTCGCCCTTCTCCTGCATAAACCGGATGGCCTCCTCCCTAGGCTTCACAAACGGCTTAACCGGCAGGTTCTCCTTCACGATCTTGGACATTTCCACTTCCAGCTTCTCCAGGTCCTCGGGCGTAAAGCCTCCCTCCCTGTCGAAATCATAGTAGAATCCGTCGTCAATAGCCGGTCCGATTGCCAGCTTTGTCTCCGGGTACAGTCTCTTCACAGCCTGTGCCAGCACGTGGGAGGCGGTGTGTCGGATTGCCCTTAACTCATCCTCTGCTTCCTGGACGCTTCCGTCCGGTAAAATAATCTTCATACGAAACTCCTTTCATCCTCATTGGGAAATGCTTCCGGCCGGCATACCAGTTATCAGAACATGCCCCGCCACCGGAACTTAAGGTTCAAAAAACCCCTGGACACATTCCTATGTCCAAGGGTGCATATACACGGTTCCACCTTGATGTTTCACTCATTATCCCTTAACGCGGGGGCACGGCGCCATTTCAACCGCAATTTGTTGCGGCTTCCCTGGTGCAGCTCAGGACTGGTATTCATCCGCCTTCCGTATGCGGCCCTCACACCATATGGGCCTGCTCTCTGGATACTTCCCGCAGATTACTGGTTCCTTCACAGCTTTTATCTAAACTTGATTATAACACCTGACTGCCATTTGTCAATACCTATCCGGCACCTGGAAGCCGCTTACTTGGTCTTGAAGCTTTTTTCAAACTTATGCGTCACTTCAATATCCGTAAGCACGCCCTTGCTGTATACAAAGCGCACGGTGTAGTCGCCGGATTTCAGATAATGAAACAGATTATCAGCACCACTATCGTCCAGCTCCAGGTCAGGGTATATCTCCTTTAACTCATCCTGCGTCTTTCCAATTGGGTTAACGCCGTTGATTAAGATGTCTAAATCCTTTTTCGAATCATCCAGAGAACGGATTGTGATCTCCTCGATGATACACTTCTTAGCCGGCTTGCTCTCTTTACTGTCATTCACCAGAGCCAGACTGGCGTATGTTCTCTCGTCCTTATCCAGAACAATAGATGAAGTCCAGGACTTATCCGGCAGCTCAAAGATCATCCTTCCAAGATCATTTAATTTCCATCCTTCACTCTCCAGGTCAGCAGGCGTCGAAGCCCCCACCACAATACTGGTTCCGTCCAGAATCACCTCCGGAGGCGTCCCGGGATCTTTCTTGCAGCCCCCCAGCAAAACAGCGGCCAGCACCGCTCCAACAGCCAGCAGATATTTCAGTTTTTTCATCTCACAATCATCCTCCTTGTATTAAGTATAGAGATACTATCAGATTCAGCTATTTAGTCTGGTAGCTTTTATCAAACTTATGACTCACTTCAATATCCGAAAGAACGCCCTCACTGTATTCAAACATTACGGTATAGTCACCGGATTTCAAATAATGGAACAGGTAATCGCTATCGTCATCATCCATCTCCAAATCCGGGAATATCTCTTTTAACTCATCTTGAGATTTTCCAATTGGGTTAACACCGTTGATCGAGATGTTTAGATCATTATTGGAATCATCCAGCCCGTAGAATTTAAGTTCCTCAATCATGCACTTCTTAGCGAACTTACTATCCTTGCTGTCATTCACCAGCACCAGCATGGCATATGATTTCTCTTCCTTTTCCAGAAAAATAGATGAAGTCCAGGACTTTTCCGGCAGCGAAACGATCATGTTCCCTAGATCATTCAGACTCCAGCCCTCACTCTCCAGGTCAGCAGGTGTCATCGCCCCCACCACCACACTGGTGCCGTCCAGGAGCACCTCCGGAGGCGTCCCGGGATCTTTCTTGCAGCCCCCCAGCAAAACAGCGGCCAGAACCGCTCCAACAGCCAGCAGATATTTCAGTTTTTTCATCTCACATCATCCTCCCTGTATAAAGTATAGGGATATTATCCCATACTACCCATATATTTACAAGTATTATCCAGATAACGAATATGACTGTTTTCCATGATTTGTCCCGCCTCAAAATAGGCATTTTCCATGGGTATCCACTCCTCAGTAAAACGCCGTAGCATAAATTCCCCGTTCCTTCTGCGGATGCGTTCCACCTGCTCCTCCTTGTCAATCTCTAAAAATACCCGCAGGTCATAACAATCCCCAAAATATGGATGCTGGCTGTATGAGCCTTCAATCACATTCAGCCGCCTGTGAGGCACAGACACCCGCTCAGCCAGTTCCTGGCGGCCGCAGTCATACACCTGGTACTGCACGCCCCCTTCATCTGACAGATGATCCGTCACCTGTTCCCTGAACCGCTCATAATCCACATTGCCCCCAGGCTCCCCCAGACGCTCTGCAGTGCGCTGAAATGGCTGCAGGAAGAAATCGTCCACATGAAACACATTACAGCCGTAAATGCCTGCCAGAAGCTTTGCAAGGGTACTCTTGCCGCTCCCGCTCATCCCATCCACCGCTACGTTGACCGTTCCCCCCAGTTTACTCTTAAGCAGCCTGTCAATCTGTATAAAAAGGTTCAGGTATTTCCCATACATGCTGTTCACAATCCGGTAGCCAGGATGATAAGTCTTTCGGTACACGCTGCTGTGGCTCACCACCGGATATCCGTCCGCCTGGTACTGTTTCAGATATGTCTCCGCTGTTTCCCTGGGAATTGGGATTTCCCCCTCAACCCCGCACATCCCACGCAGCAGCTCCAATCCCTGCTGCAGGCCGCCGGCGCTTCCCCGCACCTCCGCTGCAGACTTCACAAACATTCTATTCAACGTCTCCGGCGCCAGCCCCAGATCCAGCGCCGCCAGCTTCACCCTGCACATTCCATAGCCCGCAGGTTCCTGATACTGCCAGCCGGACGTCTCCACCATTTCCCCATCCCGGTCCCCGGATTCCCATGTGATTGCGTCCGCCCACTGCCGTCCCTCATATTCCCCCTTCAGACGCCTCAGGCTTTCGTCCCCATCCTGAATCAGGTGGCCGCCCCCAAACTCCGACTGGAAGATCAGCTTCACAAGATCCTGGATCTCCATCTTCGGATATCTTCTCCAATGCTGCAGCAATATATCTCTCATTCTGCCCCCATTTCCATCACATGGGCCCGTTCAAGAGCCAGTATGATCAGCGGAATCAGCACAATCTGCAGTACAATTCCCGGAACCGCATTGATCAATGCGCCTGTTATAAATATCTGCCAGGAATACGCCTTGCCCGCAATCCCATAAATCGGAATATTCACCAGACCCCATACAACCCTGCCCGCAATCATGGCCCCCAGAAGGCTTATATACACTGATGCCGCATTTTTCTTCCTCATCTTATACAACCAGCCGCACACAGCCCCATAGGCCGCCATCTCAAACGCCATGGCCGTGGCCACGGGGAACAGCGGCGGCATACCAAAAGTCATGCTCCGCAGCAGCGGCGTTACCAGCCCCGCTACAAGTCCATACTGCCAGCCGCAGACAAACCCGCAGATCAGAACAGGGATATGCATAGGCAGCAGCATACTCCCAATCTGCGGAACCTGGGCCGTCAGTAATGGCAGCACCAGTCCCAGCGCGATAAACAGCGCCGTCAGCATCAGCTTATATGTTTTACCTTGATTTCTCATTCCTTTACCTCCATCATCCATATACACGTCTAAACAGTCCTCTTTGCAGGCATTTCACCCCATACAATAAAAATCCAGAACGCATCAGGACCCTTCTGGGCCCCAATACCTTCTGGTATCATTGCTTTAACCCTTTTGCCGGCTTCTGCCGGCGATTATTTTCATTATATCCACATTTCCAGGGCCGGTCAATCCCTTTTTCCACAGCTGTCCACCATCTTATCCACCTTATTTACTTTCCTTCCATCATTTGGTACAATATCTTAGACAGTAACGCACACAAGGAGGCACATATGAAAATTGTAATTATCGACGGCCAGGGTGGGAAGATGGGCCGTTCCGTCATTGAACAGCTTCATACCCTCTACCCGGACCTGGAACTCTACGCCATCGGAACCAACAGCATAGCCACCTCCGCCATGCTCAAAGCCGGCGCTGACTATGGAGCCACCGGTGAGAATCCGGCCATTGTCAATTCCCAGGATGCAGACATCATCATCGGACCCATTGGAATCGTGATGGCCAATGCCCTTCTGGGTGAAATCACCCCATCCATGGCAGCTGCAATCGGCTCCAGCCGGGCTTATAAGATCCTGATCCCAGTGAACCGCTGCAACCATTTCATTGTGGGGTGCCAGAACAACTCCCTGTCCGACTATATCTCCATGGTCTGCGAGGAAGTGGGAAAGGAAGTGAATACCCGTGAGAACCGAAGAATTTAAAATGGAGCGCCAGGGCCTGGTTAAGGTAGGGGACAAGGTCAGCATCATTGAGCGGGAGGGCACCAGCAGCTACAGCTACATCATCGATCCCGCAGTGGCCATGTCCGGCTGCTACGCCGCCAGGGACCGCATAAAGTCTGAGTGCGGTATCGTAAAAGACATCCGTGAGAACTCCCGGGGCTTCTACGTTGTAGTGGAATTCGACGAATGACTCCTGTGTTTCACCGCCTCACATAAAAAACCATGGAACAACGCTCCATGGTTTTTTATAATTACGGCCCAATGGGCACAATCTTAACCTCATCCGTCGCGGCCGGTACCTGGGGCGCGGTGGGATTCTGGGGCATGGTCGGTTTATTGGCATCCGGAGAAACTGTCTCCGCCTCCGTCTGAGGCATTGTTGGCTTGCCCCCATCCGGCGGTATGATCTGTCCGTCCCCCACAGGCTTTATAATCTCCTCAGCCGTGGTCTCCGGAGGTGTCTGCTCCCCCTCGCCGCCTGTACCGCTTGCGCCGGTCTGCACCATGGTCCTGTCTGCGTTCTTCATCTGGATGGCCTTGCTCCACAGTGTGCTGGTGATGCCCGTGGTCCTGTTCCACACCACATCGTGCCACAGGGCTGTCACCACATTGCCGTCCACCATAACCAACTCCAGCATGTCATTATCAGAAACGCTCTTCCCCATTCTGGCAATCTCATCATCAATGGTAGATATACTTCCCTCCAGGCTGATAACCGCAATCTTTCCATATGCATTATTCCAGATTGCCGGGTGGTATTCCGCATAAATCTCCCCTGCGTCCTCATAATAGTACATATTCCCCATCATTCCCGGGAAACGCTCACTGACCGCCTGTCTGTTACTTCCATCCAGAGCGGTTTTAAAGATCTGGCTGTGCCACTCCCCGCTGCCGTCCTTCTCCACATAGGCGCTGTAATATATCTCCTGGTTGGCAATACAGTAGCTCTGAACCCCATATGTCTCCCTTACCACAGCTGCTGCCCCTGAGCTGTCCTTGCGCAGCACCCCCGGATAGCCTCCGGAAACATTGTCCATATAGTAGGTATAGCCGCCCACCGACTCCTCGGCGTGCTTGACATACTTGATCTTGCCCTGGCTGTCCTCGATGCGGTACAGCCTGTCCCCAATCTGCCGGAAACCACTGCTGTCCCCTTCAACCGGATTGTTCATGGCATCCACCAGATAACAGGAATCATCCTTCACAATCACAGAAAATTGCTTCTGCCCCAGGGGAATCTTCGTTCCCGAGGTGGCGGACTGGATCTTCCCGCCCTGGGAATAATAGATCTTCCCATCTAACAGCAGATAGCCGCCTACATGCTCCGCTATCAGCTCCTTCTCCCCGCTGCCGGGCACAGTCCTGAACAGGCTGTCGCACAGCTTCAGCTCAGCCTCTGTCAGACTCCCCGCCTGCCCGCTCTTCACCTTTGGCAGGTAGTACAGGTAATCCCCCTGGGCTTTCATAGAATTGCGTGTAGTCCGCTCCGCAAATGCCTCCCCGCCCATTGTCAATATCTTATTCTCTGTGGCCTTCCTGTAGAGAATGGGTTTAAATGCCCCGTCGCTCTCCCCCAGATAGCACCAGAAGGCGTTGGCCTTCACCAGACTGTCCAGATTCTCCCCATTGCCCGGCGGCTGGTAGGTAAGATCTGTCTGGATATCCTTCAGATACCCCTTGTCCGAACAGGTAAAGATCTGCCCTTCACTGGACCATTCCCCAGTAGCCATAATACCGTTCTCGTCAAAATGATAGAGGAACCCTTCAATCTCCTTCCAGGTATCCTTCACATAGGACTGGTCCTCATTGATGTACACATATCCATCATCAGTCTGTTTCCATCCGGTCACCGGCTCATTCTCAATGGCAATGGTTTCGCTGGAAGTCTCCGTGGGCTTTCTCAGATCCAGCGCCTCATAATCCCCGCTGATCTTCTTAAACACGGACACCACAATAGAAATGGCGCACACCATGACCACAATAGCAATCAGCGCCAGGAACAGCGTCTTTGCCGAGGACTCTTTTTTACGTTTTCTTCTATTTGCCATACACTTGTCCTTTTTAACCTGATATTTTAGAAATACCTATATCGTATCAAAATTTTCACACATTTACAACGAAAGAAATCTTACAAAACATGGCAGAGCAAATAAGTATACCAGCTGCGTTCCCGGCTCATCCTAATACCAAAGCGAAGCTGCATACGCAGCAGAATGGAGGCCGCTATGATCAACAACGAAGAACTTCCCATTGGCTTTACCATGGAACTGGCTCAGCATTCCGACATACTCAACAAATTCTCCAACCTTGCCAAGCCCAGCCAGGAACAGATCATCGATGGAGCCAGAAATGTTAAAAGCCGGGACGAGATGCGAAATTACGTAGAAAATATCGCAAAAATGTAAACTTCAATCCACCGAAAGGAAGGCGCATATGCACGCTGATTCACCAAGACAGGAACCGCTGGAGACACCGGGACGCAACAGCACCTACGGAGACGGAGATATACCCGAAATCGATCTTCCCTCCTCCGACAACGCCAGCCCCCAGATCCCCCTGGAATTCCCGGAACGTCCGGCCAGGACCAGCTAGCAATACTGTACTATTATTGATCCATGTATCGCAAAAGGCCCTTTGTCATCAAGACAAAGAGCCTTTTTCTGCCTGCAGAAGAAGGGAGTCGAACCCTCAAGGTATTACTACCACACGGACCTGAACCGTGCGCGTCTGCCAATTCCGCC
>URUZ01000216.1 GCA_900551225.1 uncultured Clostridium sp. | reverse complement strand
GTGCAATATTTTAGTGAAAATATTTAGCTTTCAATGAATGCCCGAATCAGAATGGAGTAATAAATGAAAAAATCTCAAAAACCCACATTAAGCCATGTGGCCGAATTGGCCGGAGTATCAGTTTCAGCGGCCTCTATGATCATGAGCGGCCGGGAGGGCGTATCCTTCTCCCCTGAGACTGTGACAAAGGTCATGGAGGCGGCTAAGAAGCTGGGCTATTCCTCAAGAGTGCCCAGGAAAACCGAGGCAGCAAGAGAAGAGACACGTACCGTGCTTGTGATATCGCCCAATGTGTCCAATCCGTATTATGCGACCATTATCCAGGCCATCGAACAGACTGCAAAGGAAAATGATTACGACGTGCTGATTTACAACACGTACCGCAGTCCCGAGGACGAGGTGCGTATCCTGTCGCTGGTTGAGCATCTCGGTATCTCAGGGGTTATTTTCGCAATGATACCCAGCGCATTAGCCAGCGCAGAGCGCCTGAGTCAGAGGATGCCGGTAGTGTGCATCGGAGACAGGGATTCTTATATCAGTATTGATACCATTGAGACCAGCAATTATGTTGCCGGCGGGTTGATGGCCAGACATCTGCTGGAATCAGGGCATCGGCAGATTGCATATATCTCAACCACCCTGGATAAGAATAATTCGGCCAGGACCAAGCGGCTGGAAGGGATTAGGGATGCATATCAGGAAGAGGTGCCTGACTTTCCGGTTATAGTAAAATACAGGGACATCACCCCTCTGTATGAGCGGAACCATATATTGCTGGAACATGCAATCGGATATGAGCTGTGCAGCGAATGCCTGCAGAATAAAGAAATTACTGCGTTCGTAGGTGTTAATGATATGGTGTGTTATGGAATCATGGATGCAATTTTAGATGCGGGATATAAGATTCCGGAGGATTACAGTGTAGGAGGATTCGACAACAACTTTCCGTCCCGCTTCTCGGCGGTCAGTTTAACCACCGTCGAACACTGCATCGAAGATAAAGGGCATAATGCATTTACAATATTATATGAGAAGATGAGCCGGGACAGCCAGTCTGATGTACCCCAGCCCATTACCCGGATAGAATATAAGCAGCATCTCGTTGTCAGGAATTCAACCGGGCCGGCCAGGACCCGGTAGCCGGAAAGGTGTGCAGCATGCATGAGACTACGGTAAAGGGCATCCTGTCCGCTTCCAATGGAATGAATATTTACAGAGGCTGTACCCACGGCTGTATTTACTGTGATTCCCGAAGCATCTGCTATCAGATGCACCATGATTTTGAAGATATAGAAGTGAAGATCAATGCCCCGCAGCTGCTGGAGCAGACCCTCAGGCACAAGCGGAAGAGATGTATGGTGGGGACCGGCTCCATGTCCGACCCCTATGTCCATCTGGAGGAGCAGCTGGGCCTGACCAGGCAATGCCTGGAGATCATTGACCTGTATGAGTTTGGTCTGTCCATTCTGACGAAATCCAATAGGATTCTGCGGGATCTGGACCTGCTGAAGCACATCAACGACACATCCAAATGCGTTGTGCAGATGACGCTGACCACGATGGATGAGGATCTGTGCCGGATTCTGGAACCCAATGTCTCCACAACCGCAGAGCGGGCCAGGGTGCTGGAGATTATGAGGGATAATGGGATTCCCACGGTGGTCTGGCTGTCACCGGTGCTGCCCTTTATCAATGACACGGAGGAGAATCTGCGGGGAATTCTGGATATCTGTGTAAAGGCCAGGGTCTATGGGATCATTAATTTTGGGTTTGGCCTGACCCTGAGGGACGGCAACAGGGAGTATTTCTACAAAAAGCTGGATCAGCATTTCCCAGGGATGAAGGAGCGCTACATCAGGAATTACGGTAATTCCTATGAGCTTCCCAGCCCTGATCAGAGGAAACTGATGAACATTTTCCGCACAATCTGCCGGGATAACGGGATTGCCTGCAATGCGGATCAGATATTCTCTTATCTGAACGCTTATGAGAACAAGTCATGTACCCAGCTGACTCTGGATTTGTAAAATAAAGAGTATTTTGTGCGGGAAATGCCATACTATCCCTGAGGTGATCATATGGACAAAGAAAAACAGGAGAAGCTAAATCAGAAGCAATCCAATGAAATGTTTAACAGTATTACTGAAAAAGTAAAGCCGGAGAACCAGAACCAGACCCATAACTCCCGCAGGGAGGGCATGGGGCCAAACACAAAAAGGAAACCAAGCTAAGCACCCGGACAGGGTGCTTTTCATTTTTATTAAGAAGCAATATAGGTGACAAATCATCGAAAATAGTTTAATATAGAGCTTACAGCTTTAGAGTGTGTATATTACGGAAGGCGGTAAGAAAGAATGAGTATTTATGATTCACTGAATCCAATGCAGAAGGAGGCTGTACTGTGCACAGACGGTCCGCTTCTGGTGCTGGCAGGAGCCGGCTCCGGCAAGACCAGGGTCCTGACCCACAGAGTGGCTTATCTGATAGAAGAAAAACAGGTGAACCCATGGAATATCATGGCCATCACTTTTACCAATAAAGCGGCGGGAGAGATGCGGGAAAGGGTGGACCAGCTGGTGGGGTTCGGCGCGGAGAGTATCTGGGTCAGCACCTTTCACTCCAGCTGTGTGCGCATTCTGCGCCGGCATATTGAGGCGCTGGGATATTCCACCAGCTTCTCCATCTATGACACGGACGACCAGAGAACGCTGATGAAGCAGGTGTTCAAGGCCCTGGACGTGGACACCAAGCAGTATAAGGAGCGCTCTGTGCTGAGCGCCATCTCATCGGCCAAGGACAAGCTGATCGGACCGGAGGAATTCCTGCTGAATGCCGGCGGGGATTTCCGCCAGAAGAAGGTGGGGGAGATCTACAAGGAGTACCAGAAGCAGCTGAAGAAGAACAACGCCATGGATTTTGACGATCTGATTGTAAAGACAGTGGAGCTGTTCCAGAATAACCCGGATGTGCTGAATTACTACCAGGAGCGTTTTAAATACATAATGGTGGACGAGTACCAGGATACCAACCTGGCCCAGTTCAAGCTGATCAGCCTGCTGGCGGGCAAGTACAAGAACCTGTGCGTGGTGGGTGACGATGACCAGTCCATCTACAAGTTCCGGGGAGCCAATATTGAGAATATTCTGAATTTTGAAGATTCATTTCCCGGTGCTAAGGTGATCAAGCTGGAGCAGAACTACCGGTCCAGCCAGAACATCTTAAACGCGGCCAACGGGGTGATCCGCCACAACAGAGGGCGGAAGGAAAAGACGCTGTGGACCGCCAACGGGGAGGGCAGCCTGGTGTCTTTCAAGCAGTTTGAAAATGCCAGGGATGAGGCTGACTATGTAGCCAGACAGATCAGGGACAGCGGATTTTCCTATAAGGACCAGGCCGTGCTGTACCGTACCAATGCCCAGTCCCGCCTGATTGAGGAACGCTGCATTTTCTATAATGTGCCCTACCGTCTGGTGGGCGGCGTGAATTTCTACCAGAGAAAAGAGATCAAGGATATTCTGGCCTACCTGCGCACCATAGCCAACGGTGTGGACGATCTGTCGGTGCTGAGGGTGATCAATGTGCCCAAACGGGGCATAGGCGCAACCACTATGGGGAAGGTGACGGCATTTGCCTCAGAGCATGGGATGAGCCTGTATGAGGCCCTGAAGGAGGCTCGCCTGGTGCCGGGGCTGGGCAAGACCGCAGCGAAGATCGCTGTATTTGTGGGACAGATTGAGAGCTTTAAGGTGCGGGCGGCCTCGGAGGACTACGCCATCCAGGATATAATTGAAGGGATTCTGGATGAGACGGGATACCGCCAGGAGCTGGAGAATGAGGGGGAGATTGAATCCCAGACCCGTCTGGAGAACATCGAGGAGCTGGTCAACAAGGCTGTGAGCTATGAGGAGGACAGCGAACACCCGTCCCTGGATGAATTCCTGGAACAGGTTGCTCTGGTCGCCGACATTGACAATATGGACCAGTCGGAGGAGCGGGTGACTCTGATGACCCTGCACAGCGCCAAGGGCCTGGAGTTCCCCAAGGTATATCTGGTGGGCATGGAGGACGGCCTGTTCCCCAGCATGATGTCCATCACTTCAGATGACCGGACTGAGATTGAGGAGGAGCGGCGGCTGTGCTATGTGGGAATCACAAGGGCAAAGCAGGAGCTGGTGATGACCTCCGCCAGGCAGCGGATGATCAACGGGGAGACCCGCTACTCCAAGGCCAGCCGTTTTGTGGATGAGCTTCCGGCAGCCATGGTGGAATTCGACCGGCTGGAACCGGTGCTGGGCGGCGCAGACAGCTACAGCAGCCACCGCAAACCGGATGCCTACGCTGATAATACGCTGCCCTGGAATAAGGCGGAGTCCGGCGGCGGAGAGACAAAAGGAGGCGTTTCCAAAGGATTTGGCGCCAGGCCCAACCCCTACGCTTCCCGCAGCGCAGCGCCTGCGGGAACACCGGCCCAGCCAGCATTTGGCAAGGCATTTACCGTGCAGAAGGCCGCTTCCCTGGACTATGGGGCAGGGGACCGCGTCAGCCATATCAAGTTCGGCCAGGGCACGGTCAAGACAGTGAAGGACGGCGGCAAGGACTATGAGGTGACCGTGGAATTCGACACAGCGGGCCCCAAAAAGATGTTTGCGTCGTTTGCAAAATTAAAAAAAATATAGGAACATTTTGTATAAATTCAAAAAATTTGAATAAATTAGGATAGTAAAAAACGGGTCTTCATGGTATAATAATGAGTAAGCATTCCAATGAGCTGAATCGTTTAATGAGGAAAGGACGTGGACAATATGAACAGGTTTGACAAGGATCGTTTTGATGCTATGGGAAGAGAGGCAATGAGCCGAGTGGAAGAGATTATGAATTCAACCAGACTGAACGAGCTTCTGCATAAAAAAGAGGAAGAAGATAAGAAAAAGAACTGCATTTTATGGGTGCTGGCGATTATCGGCGCTGTTGCAGCTGTAGCGGGAATCGCATACGCAGTGTACCGTTTCTTCACTCCCGACTATCTGGAAGATTTTGAAGATGATTTCGAGGACGATTTTGACGACGATTTCTTCGAGGATGAGGATACACAGGATAAGGCCGCAGCAAAAAGCGCAGAATAATAGAATAATGGTAGTACACAAGGGACTGTCCTGATAGAAATACGGACAGTCTCTTTTCTTGTGCAAAAATGAATTGGAAAATAATACCATATGTGGAAATATCCTGAGGGCTTATAATAAAACTGCATACAATAATGACAGCAAACGACAGGTACTCAGGAGGAATAGATGATATGCAGGTTATGGCAAATGAGAGAGAAGTGGAAAAATTCAGAGATTATTTGGTTATGGAAGAACGGTCGGAGAATACGGTCCGGAAATATACCCACGATTTAAGGAACTTTATAGACTTTGCGGGGCACGGTGAGGAGCTCAGCAAGGAACTGGTAATGCGGTACAAGCAGGAGCTGGGACAGCGGTACAAGGCCAGCAGCGCCAATTCCATGCTTGCGGCGGTCAACAGTTACCTGGCATACAAGGGCCGCAGGGAATTCTGTGTCAGGCAGTTTAAAGTACAGCAGAATATGTTAGACAGCAAGGCGCTGACCAGCGCAGAGTACAAGCGCCTGGTGGCGGCAGCCCTGGAACAGGACAATATGAGGCTGGCAATGATCCTGGAGACCATCTGCTCAACAGGGATCAGGATCAGCGAGCTATCATTTATCACAAAGGAGGCAGTGGAGCTGGGGCAGGTCCAGATATCTAACAAGGGGAAGATACGAACCGTATTCCTGATAAGAAAGCTGAGGCGCAAGCTGTTAAAATATGGAAAATCCAGCCACGTGATGACCGGCCCCCTGTTTGTGACCGGCTCAGGAAATCCTGTGGACCGCAGCAACGTGTGGACGGAAATGAAACGCCTGTGCAAAGCGGCCCAGGTGGACGCAGCAAAGGTGTACCCCCACAATCTGCGCAATCTCTATGCCTGTACCTACTATGGAATAGAGAAGGGCCTGGTACACCAGGCTGAACTTTTGGGCCACTCCAGCGTGGAGACAACACGGATCTACACCCGCAATACGGCGCGGGAGGAGGAAAAGAAGCTGGAGCGTATGTAGGCGGAGCTGCTTTTATAAATGGCAGATGCTGGCTGCTCTCGATTTAGAGATGGGGGCAGTCAGCATAAGAAAATAGATTTGATGGTTGACAGAAAAGAGGCAGGGGCGTAATATATTTTATATCTGAGTAATCTTAATGTATCTGATGATCAAAATAGTTCTGATTAAGGTATCCAATGAGTAAGGAAAACTGAACAGGGGAGGAAAGATGTCTGTGAGCATTAAAAATGCGGTCTGTGCGGCTGGTTCTTCAGGGCAGCGGTATGATTTGGTGTGCAAGGAGGTTCTGAGCTACCGGCAAATACTGGCGTTTATAATGAAAGAGACAGTGAGAGAGTACCAGAACTGCAGTATGGAGGAAATTGAGAAGCGCTGGATTGAGCCTGAGAGCATCTGCCTGGAGGAACCGGTGGGACGTGACTCCGCAAGAATACATGGGGTCAGAAATGAGGACAGCACAATTTCCGAGGGAACGGTCCTTTTTGATGTCCTGTTCCGGGCAAAATATCCGGACAAAACCGGCGGAAAAATTGGGCTGCGGATCAATATAGAGGCCCAGGAAGATTACAGGCCGGGATACCCTATATCTGCGAGAGCCATGTTCTATTGTGCTAGAGAACTGTCTTCCCAGCCAGACCATTTATTCGAAGGAATGAACTATGGTAAGCTGGAGAAGGTCTATTCCATCTGGATCTGTACCGGGGGCAGGATACCGGAGCGAGAGCAGTTCAGCACTTCGTTGTACCGGACGGTGAAGTATGATATAATGGGAAAAACGGATGAACAGGAATTGGGTTATGATTTAATGAATTCGGTGATAATACGGCTTGGGAAGGATGATGGCGCCGGGACAAACCGCTTGTTTGAAATGCTTCAGGCGCTGTTTAGCAGACATATGGATATAGACCAGCGGATCTCCCGGTTAGAGCGGCTGGGAATACGCATGGAAGAAACTCTGAAGAAGGAGGTGGAGGCGATGTGCAATCTGAGCCAGGGAATTTGGCGGGAAGGGATTGAGACGGGAATTGAAGAGGGATTCGCGCAAGGTGAGAAAAACAAGGCATATAAGGCGGCAGGGAATATGTTTGCAAGAGGCTTTAGTGCTGAGGAGACAGCCGGAATCGTGGAGGAGGATATTTCTGTGGTCCGAAGTTGGTATCAGGAATGGAAAAGGGGGTGAAACCGGGCTGATACCATGTAGTTACAGCCCGGATGTGCTGCATAAATTCAGGGTATCTCGATAGACAGGCCCACGCCGGCCTCCTCCACAGGGAGTTCCTGAAGCATTTTAGCCTTTACCTTAAGGGAAACACAGTGGCAGGGGTACAGGACAGCGATGTCCAGAGATTTTAAATAGTTGATTGTCTGATCCAGCCGCTGCCCGCAGTCAAAGAGGTGGAATCCGCCCAGCACTCCGGCGATTCTGCGCTCTCCACATACCTGAACTGCATATTCCAGGATGTTGCAGATCCCGCTGTGAGAACACCCGGTGACAATAAACAGACCTTGCCCGGTGCGGCACACAAGGGCGGAGTCATCTGGAAGCAGATCTTCCTGCCATACGCCGTCCGCCTTCTGGCGGCCGATGGCTGTCCTGGCGTCAAAGTCATGGAATTCCGGTATCTGGCCGAGAAATACGCAGTCGGGGGAAAGCCACAGCGGTGCGCAGGATGGTGTATACCGGGTGAGCCGCCGGATTTCTTCTTCGGTAAAGGGCGCTCCGATGGACTCTCCGCCCTCTTCCTTGGAGTTGAAGCAGTGAGGGTGAGCTGCCAGCTGTACCTGGGCCAGATCCATTGACCGGGCCAGATATTTCAGGCCGCCAGTGTGGTCATTATGGCCGTGGGAGATCACAATGTGGGTCAGCAGGGACAGATCAATTCCCATGGATGCTGCGTTTGATAAAAAGACATCGGAGTAACCGGTGTCAAACAGAATTTTCAGTCCGCCTATCTCAATGTAGTAGCTGGCCCCGGGTTCCCCAAGATAGTATTGATCGATAAAGGTATTGTTGTCGGTGAGAATCTGTAGCTTCAAGTGATATCCTTTCTGTGCCGCGTATTTTTAAAGCCAGTATACCACAGCTTAGATGTTCGCTCCAGCTAAATAGCATGTAATTTGTGATTGACCCGTCCATGTTAATCGATGCTGAAAGCATATACAATCTGCCTGTGGTACACATCTCCGGGGCCAACGATATGGGTGCGGTCCGGGCAGAAGCTGGGGGTGTCCGGTATATCCTGGGCCTCCAGAGCCAGGGCGCAGGAAGAGGCGGAGGTCAGGCCGGGATACAGCCGGAAGCCGGAACCGATGTAGCCGCCGGAATACAGGACAACTGATGGCGCATCTGTATACAGGGAAAGGCGGCGCCCGGAGGCGGCATCCATAAGGAGCGCTGCTTTTTTTAATTCTCCGGGTTCATCATGCTCTAATAAAAATGCATTGTTGTATCCGGCGGCGTTGGCCAGCTGCGGCTCATGCGGAAATGCAGCCATTTGCTCCTTTATGGTTACTGCACTGGAAAAATCAAAGGCTGAACCAGCGCAGGTCCTGACCTGGGCAGGAAGATGCTGTCCGTCGTTGGCTATAAAATATTCCCCATATATTTCCAAACTTTGGTCCAGAGCAGAGCGGGTAAAGTCACCCGACAGATTGAAATAGCTGTGGTTTGACAGGTTGAAATAGGTAGGACGGTCTGAATCGGCCTCCATATCTATTTCCAGAGTCATAGGGTTCCGTAATGTATAACGAATACGGATGCTCCGGTTTCCGGGAAATCCATCCAGCCCATCCGCCAGAGACACTCTAAATGCAGCGGAGCAGTAATCCGTTTTGGTTTCCAGGGAATCCACTGCCCAGCAGCAGTGGGCAGCATTTTGAAATCCACCGTGCAGGCTGTTTTGTCCGTCATTTGCGCTCAGCTTGATCATATCTTCGCCCAAAGGCAGCAAAGCCCCTGAAATGCGTCCTGCATTGGGGCAGAGCGTGGCTCCCGCATACAGCGGGTTCTTCTCGTAATCCTTCCAGTCCTGGAAACCCATCACCACATTTTTTATAAATCCATTCCGATCCGGCACAAAAATCCTGCGGACAGCAGCTCCGTAGGAAATCAGATCCACCTCCATTCCATTTTCGGAAATCATATGAATTTCTTCTATATCCCTATGGTCAATCTGCCCAAGTACAATCCGCTTTATCTCCAAAATATCCC
>URUZ01000215.1 GCA_900551225.1 uncultured Clostridium sp. | reverse complement strand
CTTCTGGCCTGTATCGCATCGTTTGTGCAGTCGCTGAAGGATGAAGGGAGCGCAAAGTATGAGCGGAATGAGCTGATGGTGATTGCGGGAGGCGCGGGTATTATTGCAGGAAGTGCCATTATAGGGCTTTTGCCAAGCTGCTACCTTTTTGTAGTCCTGTGGCTGAAGGTATTTGAAAAGTCAAGCTGGAAGGCAACCCTGGTGGTTCTGGCTGTCTGTATAGCAATATCGGTCGGCGTGTTCCGGATCTGGCTGGGGGTCCATTTCCCTATGGGCTTGCTGGAAAATTTTTTATAGGAAGGGAGTAAGATGATATGGATAATATTCAACTGCTGTTAAACGGTTTTTCCACGTTGTTTACATTCGGTAATGTGGGAGCCGCGCTGCTGGGATCGATTCTGGGCCTGATTGTGGGAGCTATGCCCGGCATCGGAAGTCTGGCCGGTGTTGCGCTTCTGCTGCCCCTGACCTATAAATTCAATCCTACGACTGCCATTATAATGCTGGGTGCGCTGTACTATTCCAATATGTACGGAGGCGCGTTCAGTGCGATCCTTTTAAACATTCCCGGTGATTCACCGGCCATCTGCACCGCTATGGACGGTTATCCCATGGCTTCTAAGAAGAAGCGTCCGGGACAGGCTCTTTTTACAGCCAATATGGCTTCCTTTATCGGCGGTACGATAGGAATTATCATTTTGACATTTATGGGACCGGCCCTGGCTGATATTGGTTTAAAATTCGGTCCCTCTGAGATGACGGCCCTGCTTCTCATCGCAATGACCTCCATCAGCTGGCTGGTAGGTGAGAATCCTGTGAAGGGTGTTGCCATAACCATGCTGGGAATCTTGCTGGCAAGCATTGGAATGGATACCTTATCCGGCGCTCCCAGATATGATTATGGCAGCATGTACCTTCTGGGCGGTATTCCCTTTACACCCTTTATTATCGGAACGGTTGGCTTCTCCCAGGTGATTAAGCTGGTTATGGAGCGTAGTAATGAGGTAAAGGCCGATGGACAGATGAAGCTGACCATCCGGGGCAGCTTGCTGACGTTAAATGACTTTAAGCGTCTCATTCCCCCGTCTCTGCGTTCCGGCTTAATGGGAACCTTTGTGGGCGTGCTGCCCGGCGCAGGCGCAACCACAGGCGCATTTATGGGATATGCGGCCCAGAAAAAGTTTAAAAACCAGGAAGAACTGGGAACCGGTGCAATTGAAGGAATTGCGGCAAGTGAGGCTGCCAATAATGCGGCGGCGGCAGGTGCGTTTGCACCCCTTCTGGCGCTGGGAATTCCTGGAAGCGGCACAGGGGCAGTGCTTTTGGGCGGTCTGATGATGTGGGGTCTGAATCCGGGACCACTTCTGTTTACCAATGAGCCGGAATTTACCTGGGGCCTGATTGCATCCCTGTTTCTGTCCAATATATTTGCCCTGCTGGTGGCGATTTTAGTAATTCCGTTCCTGATTCAGATTTTGTCGGTGCCTGTCAAATACATGATACCGATTATTACGACCGTCTGCGTAGTGGGTTCCTACAGCTCCAGCTATTCCATGTACGGCGTGCTGGTTATGTTCCTGTCAGGCGTTCTGGGTTACCTGCTGGTTAAGAATGATTATCCAACAGCGCCCATGCTGCTGTCCTTTGTACTTGCAAAGCTTCTGGAATCTAATATGCGGAAGGCATTTATCATTTCAGGCGGCAGTTTGAGTATCTTTTTTACACGGCCCATTACCTGTGTACTGATGCTTGTTTTCCTGGCATTTGTGTGCACCCCTGTGATAAAAGCCTTTATAAAGAAAGCTAAAGCAAAAAACATGTAATTTTGAATTTAAGAGGAGGATTAAAATGAAAAAAAGAAGTATCGCATTGGCAATGGCAGCACTGATGGCAGCTGCGGCAGCAACAGGATGTGGAAGCAAGGCAAGTAATGACGGACCCTTTACACCCAAGGAAACCATTAACTGGACTGTAACCTCCAGCCCGGGCGGCGGCAGCGACATCTACACCAGAATGATATCCGATATTATGGTCAAGGATAATCTGGTAAACGGACAGTCGGTTATCGTTACCAACAAGACGGACGGAAGCGGTGAAATCGGAAGAAATGAAGTGGCGAACACCAAGGGAAGTAAGGCAGATTATACCTTGCTGACATTTAACAGCGGGGATCTGATGCCTATGGTGCAGAATACTAAAAACCGTGCGGCTAATTTCCGGATTCTGGCGATTATGGCAGTAGATAAGCAGCTGATTTTCAAGGGCGGGCAGACGAAATATGCTGATTTTGCGGAGGCGATCCAGGCGGCTAAGTCAGGTACAAAGGTTATAATCGGCGGCTCCAAAGGGGATGATATAGCTACCTATGAAGCGTTGCTTGAGGAAGTGGGTCTGAGCAAGGATGTGTTGTCTTATATTACATATGACTCCACCGGTGATGCGATTACAGCGGCTCTGGGCGGACATGTGGAGTTTGTTATTTCCAAGCCGGCTGCATCCTCTGAGTATGTAACGGCAGGTTCCCTGATTCCGGTGCTGGCCCTGGCCAATGAGCGTTATACAGGAAACCTGGCAGATGCACCCACTTTAAGTGAAATTGGAGATTATAAAAATGTAGAGGTTCCTGTTTGGAGAGGAATCGCGGCACCGGCCGCCATGAGCGATTCGGCGGCAGCTTATTGGAGTGAGCAGTTTGGTAAAGTGGCTGAAACCGATTCGTGGAAAAATGATTATTTAGAGAAGAATAAGCTGATTTCTAATTATCTGGATACGGCTTCGGCTACTGAGTATGTGGCTGCTTATGAGAAGGAATTTATGGCGGCGAATGGGATTCAGTAGAGATGACAAGTCAGAAGCAGGAGGATTGTTTATGAGATTATGCTATCAGGTGGCCACGCCGGATGTGGCGGTTGCTGATTCTGTTACAGCTTACCAGGGGTCCCTGGAGAAGAGCTTCGGGGATCTGGCGAAGCTGGGATACGGCGGTGTGGAGCTTATGACCCTGAATCCGGGGGAGCTTGACTGGGATAAAGTGAAGAATACGGCAGAAAAGCATGGGTTGACCGTTATTCTGGTATGTACCGGGGAAATCTTTGGACAGTTGGGATTAAGCTACACTCACCCTGATGAGGCCATTCGCAGGGAGGCGATCCGCAGGAGCAAGGAAATCATTGATTTTGCCAGCTTCCTGGGAGCCAATATCAATATAGGAAGAATCCGGGGACAGTACCGTAAGGAGCTGACAAAGGATGAAACGGAAGAGCTGGCAGTACAGGCGTTTCAGGAACTGGCCGATTACGCGGCCCCCAGAAATGTTAAAATTGCCTTAGAGACCGTCACAATTATGCAGACCAATTTTATCAATACTCTGGCCGAAGGCGCAGCCATGGTTGACAGGGTGGATCGTCCTAATTTCCGGATGATGATGGATATCTTCCATCTGAATCTGGAGGAGAAGGATCTATATGAAGCCATCCGCACCTACAGCCCATATAATATTCATGTTCATCTGGCAGACAATAACCGCCGGTATCCCGGGCACTGCGGACTGGATTTTGAGAAGATTCTGACCACCTTTAAGGAGTGCGGCTATAACGGTAATTTCTGCACCGAGATATTCCAGATCCCTTCCATGGAGGAAGCGGCAAAAGGGGCAATTGAGTATTTAAGACCCATAGCAGACCGGGTATATGGAGGAGAGGCATGAGAACCATTGCATTGATTCACACAGTTAAGAGCGTGGCTGTTACGTTTGATGAGATGCTGAAGGAGGCCCTGGGGCAGGATATCAAGGTTCACAATCTGTGGGATGATTTCCTTGCCAATCACCCAAATGAAACCGGGGAGTTTACGGTTGAGAACAGAAACAGGCTTTTTATGGATATCAAGACCCAGGAGCTGACCGGCGCAGATATGATTGTCACCACCTGTTCCACCCTGACTCCTATAGTGGAAATGATACGTCCCTTTATAAAAATACCGGTGATAGCCATTGACGACAACATGGCGAAGAAAAGCGTGACTTTTGGCGGCAGGATCATGGTGATGGCCACAGCGGACAGCACCATTGGACCTACGGTGCAGAAGATTCAAAGGGAGGCGGAGCTTGCGGGTAGGAACGTTTCCATAGATTCCCTTGTGGCAAGGGAGGCATTCCAGGCATTGAAGGCCATGGACATGGAGAACCATGACCGGATATTGAGGGAGAGGGCGGCGGATGTGAAGGAATATGACTGTGTGGTTCTGGCCCAGGCCTCCATGGCCCATCTGGAGGAGGAGATCGCAGCGGTTACGGGCTGTCCTGTTCTTACCAGCCCTAAGCTTTGCATAGAAGAAATCAAAGAGAGTCTAGCGGCCGTGCCAGGTGCTAATAACAAGAAGGAGATAATATGATGACAAATGAAAGAAAAGAGGAATTACAGAACCAGTGCCTAGCCTTCCGCAGGGAATTGGTTGATCTGCTTCACAGCATACAGACAGGCCATCCGGGCGGCTCCTTATCCTGTACGGAAATCCTTACTGCCCTGTATTTTGAACTGATGAACATAGACCCCAAAAATCCTGAGATGGAGGGCAGGGACCACCTGATTCTCTCCAAGGGCCACGCAGCCCCCATTTTGTATATGGTACTGGCGGAGAAGGGATATTTCCCCAAGGAGGAGTTAAAGAGCCTGCGCCAGATGGGCAGTATGCTTCAGGGACATCCCTGCGTACATAAGACTCCCGGCGTGGAGCTTTCCACCGGTCCGCTGGGGCTGGGGCTTTCCGCAGGCCTGGGTATGGCGATGGCGGCCCGGATTAAGGGGCAGGATTCCTATACCTATGTGGTGATGGGGGACGGAGAGATTCAGGAGGGCTGCATCTGGGAAGCAGCTATGTCGGCCTCCAAGTTCAGTGCAGACCATCTGATCGGAATTCTGGACAATAACGGCGTACAGCTGGACGGTACAAATGATGAGATTATGCCCATGGGCGACATCCGTGCCAAATGGGAGGCATTCGGCTGGAATGTAGTTTCCTGCGATGGCCACAATGTGGAAGATATCTGCCGCGCGGTTGGGGAAGCCAAAGAGATGAAAGGAAAACCAACTCTGATTCTGGCAAAAACCGTGAAGGGGAAGGGCATCTCCTTTATGGAGGGCAAGAATACCTGGCATGGTAAGGCTATCAATGATGAAGAGTATGCAAAAGCAAAAGCAGAATTAGGAGGTGGCAACTAATGAGCCGGAAAATAGCAATCCGTGACGCCTATGGCGCAGCCTTAAAGGAGCTGGGAGAACAGAACAGTAAAATTGTGGGTCTGGATGCAGATGTTGCTTCCTCCACAAAGAGCAGTATATTTGGAGAGGCATTTCCGGAGCGGTATTTTAACGTAGGCATCAGTGAGCTGGATATGGTGTCTATGGCAGCCGGTTTTGCAAGGGAAGGACTGGTTCCTTTTGTCAATACATTTGCAGTGTTTATGACCACCAGGGCGGCAGACCCCATTCAGAGCCTGATCGCATATGATAACCTGAATGTAAAGCTCTGCGGTACTTACTGCGGCCTGTCCGACTCCTATGACGGAGCCAGCCACCAGGCAATAACAGACATGGCCTTCGTAAGGTCTATTCCCAACCTGACTGTGATTACTGCAGCAGATGCAGTGGAGACAAAGAAGGCGGTATTTGCAGCGGCAGCCCATGAAGGGCCTGTGTATCTGAGACTGAGCCGCTCAGAGGCCCCTGTTTACTATCCTGAGGATATGAAGTTTGAGATTGGCAGGGGAATCACCGTGCGGGAAGGCTGTGACGTGACCTTGATTGCTACGGGAACAGTGCTTCATAAGGCGATGGAGGCGGCAGAGCTGCTGGCGGCAGAGGGAATCCGGGCAACGGTAGTGGATATGCATACCATCAAGCCCATTGATGAAGCCCTGGTAATCAAATGCGCCGCAGAGACAGGTGCCATTGTGACTGTTGAGGAACACAGTATTTACGGCGGCCTGGGAAGCGCAGTGGCAGAGGTGCTGGTAGAAAACCGGCCGGTGCCAATGGAGCGCATCGGCGCAGTTGACTTTGCAGAGTCAGGGGACTATGAGCAGCTGCTAGTGAAGTACGGCTACAGCCCGGAGTCAATCGCAGCTAAGTGCAGGGAAGTAATGAAACGCAAATAAGCGCTATAATGAGGAGGTTCAAGCAATGGACCAGTCCATGAGAAAATATATGAGGGTGGGAATCATTCTCCATGTAGCCTACAACGGCCTTGCAGGAGGTGACGGTCCCATATTGGAATGCCTTGAAAAGGCAATTCAGGACGATTACTTTGAAGTGGTGGAGGTTGCCAAAATGAATGATCCGGCAGTCCGCAGGAAAGCGGCCGCCCTGATCCGCCAGGCCCACATGGACGCAGCTTACGGCGGCCAGGGAAGGACTCTGTCCGCGGGGCTGAACCTGAATGACTTGGATGAGGAAGGCCGCAAAAAGGCTGTGGATACCTTAAAGGAAGGAATTGACGAGGCTTACGAGCTGGGCTGTGAGGGATTCTCCTTCCTGTCGGGCAGGTATGCTGAGGAGACGAAGGAGCAGTCTTACACCCAGCTTTTAAAATCTACCCGTGAGCTGTGCGCCTACGCAAAATCAAAGGGAGATATGACCGTTGTCTGCGAAGTGTTCGACTATGACATAGACAAAAAGGCCCTCATAGGCCCTGCCCCTCTGGCAGCCAGATATGCAGGGGATGTTACGGCAGACTATGATAACTTTGGCCTTCTGGTAGATTTAAGCCATATTCCAATGATTCATGAGACCATAGAGGAGAGCATTTTTCCTGTGAAGGACTATATCCGGCATGCCCACATGGGAAATACTGTGATTAAAAGTCCTGACTGCGAAGCCTACGGCGACAATCACCCCAGATTCGGCTTCCCAAACAGTGAGAACGATGTGGAGGAGCTGGCCCGATATCTCAGAACACTGCTTCAAATCGGATTTTTAAACGAAACCAACCGGCCCATCGTAAGCTTTGAGATTAAGCCGGGGAAGGACGAAATGCCGGAGGCAGTAATAGCCGGCGGCAAGCGCGCCTTAAACCGGGCCTGGGAACTGGTTTGAATACCCAGATAGCCTCAGAATGTGGTTAATAAATAGCTGAATGTAAAACGGCTTTTCTTTTGAGAAGGGCCGTTTTATATTTGGATGGTGGATTCGGGGGGTGCATGAGAGATGAGAGTGTGGTATACTGAAAGGAAAGGATTTTATTTGGGAGGAGTATTTCGCCATGGTCAAGATACGCATGTTTATGCCATATATGAATATGAAAAACCGGTTTGATGAGGCTGTCAAGCGGATGCCTGAATATGACGATATAAAGGTTGAAGTGATTCATGTATTCGGCACCCCGGAGTCCCTGTCCCATTATGGGGATGCTGAGATTCTGGTAGCCCGGGGGCTGACTTATGACAGGCTGAAAACCTTATTTCCGGACAAGCATGTGGTAGAACTGAGGCTTTCCAGTTTTGACATTTTGGAAGCCCTTCTCCGGTGCAGGAAGGAATTTGCTCCGTCTAAGATTGCCCTTTGTGTGCGCTATATGGACAGGGAATCCGTGTCAGAGCTTGAGTCCCTTTGCCAGACCACCATCCGGTATTACGAGATTCATGACGAGATCACCACCCTGGAAGCGATCTGCAATGCCAGGGAATGGGGGGCCGACGTCTATGTGGGAGCCGGAACCATGTGCGGGCTCTGCGATAAAGAAGGGCTGAAACGAGTCCATATCCACACCAAGAACAGTGCCATTGACCAGGCCCTGCTCCAGGCCATTGACGCAGCTAAAACCATCAGTATTGAGCGGGCCCGCTCCAACATGACCAGCACTATCTTAAACAGCAGCTCCGACGCCATCATTGCCTTAAGCGCGGCAGGACAGATATTGGCCCTCAACAACCAGGCCTGCCGCACCTTCCAGCTATCCCCCCAATCCGATTTTACCGGGCAGTCCGTGGATGTTGTATGCACTGCTTTTAAATGGAAGGAAGTGGTGGAAACGGGACAGGAGAGAGATGACGTTATCCAGTGGAAGGACAGAAAGCTTTATATAGAATACAAGCCCATTGTAGTAGATAAGGTGGGAAAAGGCGCCATTATCATGGTCCGCTATATGGAGCAGATCATGGAGGCAGAGACAAAAATCCGCCAAAGCCTTGCCAAACAGGGCCTTACTGCCAAATACTCCTTTGACAACATCATAGGCAGCAGCCAGGCCATTCAGGAGAATATCCTCATAGCAAAGCGGTACAGCCGCGTGGATTCCAATGTGCTGATTATCGGAGAGACGGGGACGGGCAAAGAGTTGTTTGCCCACAGCATACACAGGGAGAGCCGCCGCAGTGCAGAGCCTTTTGTGGCCTTAAACTGCGCCGCACTGCCGGAGAACCTTCTGGAGAGCGAGCTGTTCGGTTACGAGGCGGGAGCCTTTTCCGGAGCTTCTAAAAACGGCAAGGCCGGCCTGTTTGAGCTGGCCCACAAAGGCACCATCTTTCTGGACGAGATTGGGGAGATTCCCATCACACTCCAGGCCAAGCTTCTCAGAGTGCTTCAGGAGCGGGAAATCCGCCGCATCGGCAGCAACCAGGTCCAGCCCATTGACGTGAGGGTAATATCGGCAACTAATATTAACATGGAAGAAAAGATACAGGAGGGGCAGTTCCGTGCGGATCTATACTACCGCCTGAATCTTTTGGATATTGTCATTCCTCCCCTGCGGGAGCGGAATGGAGACATCCAGGAGATGGTGGATTTCTATCTGACCCGTTTCGCCTGTGAAATGGGCAAGCCTATACCCCGCCTGTCGTCTCAGGCCGTAGACCTCCTTACAAGCTACAACTGGCCGGGAAATGTAAGAGAACTCCGCAACATTTGCGAGCGTCTGATCGTCCTCTACGACACCACGGATATAGAGATCCGGGATATACAGAGGCTGAAAATATTCCGCACCATAGCCCCGTCGCCGGCTCCTGGCGGACAGCCAGTCCGGCCGGAGGACATCTATGCAGCCTTAAAGCCTAAAAAGAAAAAACAGGATATAGCCAAAGAGCTGGGAGTCAGCAGGACTACGCTCTGGCGGCTGGAGAAGACAGCGAAGCAGGAGCGGGAGTAAAAATATTAAATATGATATTAAGCAGATGGGCAGTGAGTCCGGAAAACTTCGTTTTCTAATACTCACTGCCCACTCTCTATTGTTGGTCAAAACTTAACCTTTTTCCTATCGCTCTAATTAAATATGGAATCCTCAGGCGGCTGGTGTCTGTCCGCGAATGCAAATGCATCCTGTATATTCTCCTGAATGGTCTGCTCGTCCAGCTTGCACAGGCAGCCCAGCAG
>URUZ01000214.1 GCA_900551225.1 uncultured Clostridium sp. | reverse complement strand
ATGCGGCGGTCTGCCTGGCCCTGGCCCCTGCGGCGGCCTGCCTGGCCCCGGTCCCTGCGGCGGTCTGCCTGGCCCTGGTCCCTGCGGTCCACGCGATTCAGGCCGGCGCATCTCCTGGGTTTCCATGATATCTATGTTCTTTTCTTCACTATTTTCTACTGAAATTATGTTTTCTTCCTGCTGCCCTTCATCTATGGCACTTTCATAATCTGCTGCCCCAATTCCCGCTGCGTCTATCATTACAGACTCATCTGTCTCATCCGGGAATCCTACTCTCTCATCTGCCATGTAGTTGACTGCACCAAGGCGCGCCATATCTCTCTGTATCTCCTGCAGCTCCATATCCGTCCGGTCCCTTTCCGTCATGGACCAAAGGCTCTGGATCTGCTGTACTCCCTCTGTGGAAAGGATGGTTTCACAGACAGAATCACACAATCTGTTGACCATGATCTGGTCTGGGAACTCATCATACATGGGGCTGTTTTTGTATTCCATCCGGTCACATGCTTCCGACACATATTTCTGGAGTTTTTTCATTCCAGCCGGGTACATGCTCATCAGATATTCCATATCCTGCATCAAACGTACTCCCTTTTTTGCTCTTACCACATCATATGCCCCGGCCTGCTGTTTCGCCCCAACTTTTGCATAATTTTCTTCAATGTTCCACTGCAGCCTTTCAATACCATGTCCCCATCTCTCAATTCATCTCATTCCCAGCCAAACTCTACGCCCCGTTTATTGCTTTTCTGCCGGATATCAACTATTCTTTTATATAGAACAAGCTCCGCCGCGTAAACACAGGGAACTTGTCAAGGAGGTATTTAAATTGGATTCGGAAAGAACCGGAAGGCTGATTCGTGATCTTCGGAAAGAAAAGGGGCTGACCCAGAAGGAACTGGCTGCTCTGCTGATGGTCAGTGACAAAGCAGTTTCAAAATGGGAGCGCGGTTTCGGCTGCCCTGACATTTCCCTGCTGAACCAGCTGTCTTTAGTATTTAATGTAAATGTAGAATGTATTCTCGCAGGGGACCTGAACCCCCGTGAAACAGATGGAGGAAATATGAAACGTATTAAATTTTATCTTTGTCCGGTATGCGGCAATGTGATAACCAGTACCACAGAAGCCGAGCTGTCCTGCTGCGGCAGGAAGCTTTCTCCTCTGGAGCCCAAGCCTTTGGACCCTGCCCACCAGCCAAAGGTGGAACAGATAGAAAACGACTTCTTTATCACCTTTGACCATGAGATGAGCAAACAGCATTTTCTTGTATTTGCAGCCTTGGTCACATCCGACCGCGTACAACTGGTCAAACTGTATCCGGAACAGAACCCGCAGATCCGCCTCCCATTTACCCGGGGCGGGAAATTCTTTATCTGCTGCAATGCCCATGGTTTATATTTTTCACCCAAGTTTCAGCCCACACCCGATATATCTATAGGATAACAGTTATCAAAGCAGGCCTTGCAGATAGGGAGCGTTCCTACCATTGTTTGCAGATCATCCAACTTCATATAACCGAGGGAATCAGCTCCTATCATACCGTATATTTCTTCAACAGTGTGTGAAGCTGCAATCAGCTGCTTCCCATTCGGTATATCCGTGCCAAAGTAGCAGGGATAGAGGAATGGCGGAGAACTGGCACGGACATGGACGCTCACCGCACCTGCCTTTTTAAGCAGATGGATAAGGTTTGCAATGGTCGTGCCGCGTACAATGGAGTCGTCAACCAGAATAACCCTTTTACCTCTGACTACTGATTCCAAAACACTCAGCTTTAAACGGACCCCGGATTCCCGCTCCTTCTGTGTTGGTTTGATAAATGTTCTTCCAACATAGCTGTTTTTATAAAAGGCTAAGGCAAAGGGGATTCCTGAGGCTTCCGAATACCCCTTGGCTGCCGGTATTCCCGAGTCCGGGACTCCCACCACAAGATCCGCCTCCACCGGATATGCCGCAGCCAGGGCAGCACCCGCGCGGAGACGGGCATCATATACATTGATTCCATCCAGCGTACTGTCCAGCCTTGCAAAATAGATGTACTCGAAAATGCAGTGGGCACGTTTATCCTGACAGAGCTGAAGATTTGAAGTGATCCGATCCGCTGTTATGGTAATAATTTCGCCAGGACGGATATCACGTACAAACACCGCACCTATTGCGGAAAGGGCGCAGCTTTCAGATGCCAGGACATACGTTGAGCCTCTTTTACCAAGACACAGCGGCTTTAAACCAAGAGGGTCGCGGACACCCACAAGTTTTTGCGGGCTGGCAATAACAAGCCCATATGCGCCTCTGATTTTCTGCGCTGTGCGGAGAATTGCTTCTTCCACGCTGCCCGAATGAACCCGTTCTTTGGAAATGCAGTATGCAATCACCTCTGAATCCGTTGTGGTATGGAATATAGCGCCCGACTGCTCAAATTCATTCCTGAGTTCCCGGGTATTGATCAGATTCCCGTTATGGGCCAGAGCCAGTGTTCCCTTGTGATAATTCAGGACCAGGGGCTGTGCATTACTCAGGACAGCAGCCCCTGTGGTGGAATACCTGACATGGCCAATTCCCAGATTGCCGTGAAGCCCATTCAGAATATCTTCCTTAAACACCTCGCTTACCAGCCCCATTCCCTTGTGGGCATTCATGTTGCCCTTTGGTCCGCTGGTACTGCACACTGCAATACCACAGGATTCCTGACCACGGTGTTGCAGGGAACAAAGCCCATAGTAGATGGAAGATGAGACATCTTCCATCTGGGTACCAAGCATGCCAAATACACCACACTCTTCCTTAATCTGTATATCTGGATATAATTCCATGAAAATGCTCCTTAGACGTAAAACAGCAGCTGGCCGTATGTGGGATATGGCAGATATTCATCCGGAATCAGAGTCTCAGCCCAGCTTGCCAGTTCCCTCAGTTCATCCATAATAGAAAGAACATTTACATGAAACATTTCTGCGGACTTCTGCATATCTTCTGCTGCCCCGGCATTCCCAGCGGCGTTCTTTAAATCCGCAAGCCTGGTTGTCAGGGTATTCACTGTATCAGTCAGACTGGATACCAGGGTCTCCTCAGAAACAGTGGAAATGCCCGGAACAAGCGCTCTCTTAGCCCCCGCATTCCGGGCTGCTGCAGCCGCATAGGCATTGGCCGCAGGTATAAAATCCTTGGTCAGCATTTCCTGCATGGTCTTTATTTCAACAGTGATTGTCTTGGTATACGTTTCAAGAAGAATTTCATAGCGGGATAAGATCTCCTCTTTTGTAAATACGCCATGTTTTGTGAATAATCCAATATTTTTGTCTGTGATAAACCGTGGAAGTGCATCCGGCGTGGATACCAGGTTGTCAAGGCCGCGGGATTCTGCTTCCTTTACCCATTCATCCGTGTAACCGTTTCCATTGAATATGACCCTTTTATGCTTCTTGATCGTGCGCCTCAGCAATCCATGTACTGCTTTTTCCATATTTTCAGGTGTAATGTCTTTTAACTCCTCATAGAACTGGGCAAGGGATTCTGCTACCGCTGTGTTCAGAACCATGTTAGGATTTGCCACAGAGGCCGACGATCCCAGCATGCGGAACTCAAACTTATTCCCAGTGAATGCAAAGGGGGACGTTCTGTTGCGGTCGCTGGTATCCTTCATAAAATGGGGTAGCACATGGGCGCCGGCCTCCATCTGCACAGATTTCTGCGCATCAAAGTCCACGTCCTCCTCAATGGATTGCAATACCGCAGCCAACTCATCACCTATAAATACTGATACAATGGCCGGTGGCGCTTCATTTGCTCCTAACCGGTGATCATTGCCCGCGCTGGCGGCGGAAACTCTCATCAGGTCTGCATAATCATCGACCGCTTTAATGACAGCCATAAGAAATACCAGAAATTGGGTATTTTCGGCCGGGGTATTGCCCGGGTCAAGCAGATTTGTGCCCGTGTTGGTGGATAATGACCAGTTATTATGTTTACCACTGCCGTTGATTCCTTCAAATGGTTTTTCATGAAGAAGGCATACCAGATTATGTTTATCCGCCACTTTCTTCATCATTTCCATTGTGATCTGGTTGTGGTCAACCGCTATGTTGGTGGTATCAAAGACAGGCGCCAGCTCATGCTGCCCAGGCGCAACTTCGTTGTGCTTCGTTTTTGCAGGTATGCCCAGTTTCCAGAGTTCCTCGTCCAGATCGTTCATATACGCTGCAACCCGCGGGCTTAGTGTGCCAAAGTAATGGTCATCCATCTCCTGGCCTTTGGGCGCGGATGCGCCGAATAGCGTCCTGCCTGTAAAAACCAGATCCCTGCGTTTTGCATACAATTCTTTTGGCACCAGAAAATATTCCTGTTCCGGCCCCACCGTGGTGGTAACGTTTGTCACCTCTGTATTTCCCAGTATATGAAGGATTCTCACTGCCTCCTTATTCAGAACTTCCATGGAACGCAGCAAAGGTGTCTTTTTATCCAATACTTCTCCGCTCCAGGAACAGAATGCGGTAGGTATATAAAGCGTCTTGTCTTTTATAAATGCCGGGGATGTGGGGTCCCAGTTCGTATACCCTCTGGCCTCAAAGGTAGCCCGGAGGCCGCCTGAAGGGAAACTGGAGGCATCCGGTTCACCTTTGACCAATTCTTTTCCGGAGAATTCCATGATTACTTCGCCGTCCCCTGTGGGTGATATGAAGCTGTCATGCTTTTCTGCGGTATAACCGGTCATAGGCTGAAACCAATGAGTAAAATGAGTCGCTCCATTTTCCACAGCCCACTCTTTCATAGCTACTGCAACGGAATTGGCCACATCAAGTTCCAGATGGGTGGAGTTTTGTATGGTCTTGCGAAGCGCTTTGTATACGTCTTTGGGGAGTTTATTTCTCATAACCCTGTCATTAAAAACAAGGCTTCCATACAGTGTGGGGATGTCTTTTACCATAATTTTACAGTTTTCCTTTCCACTACCAGTTTTATGTTAATGTGTTCTATTGCTGCTTAAGCCGGCTTAATCAACAGCAAAGGCGCTTTGGATTCTCATGATCCAAAGCGCCTTTGCTTTATGTCCAGTAGTATTGCATGGAAAAATAAAAATGTCAATCAGAAATTTTACAGAGAAAAAAAATAAAATTGGGGGATTTACAAAAGTTCCGAATTAAGTTATAGTAATCCCATAATTTTTTTCTACCTGCATAGCTGGACGACAAAAGCGTCGGAATTCCTAAATAAGGATTCCGGCGCTTTTCAATTTACAAGCTATGTCCGGCGGAAAGGGAAAGAGGCTTTGAACATGAAAGAAAAAGGACTGTACAGGCAACTGTTTGAACATGACAACTGCGGTATTGGCGCCGTTGTGAACAGCAAAGGGATTAAGAGTCACAAAACAGTGGAAAATGCTTTGAGAATCGTTGAAAATCTTGATCACAGAGCCGGTAAAGACGCTGAGGGCAAAACAGGTGACGGCGTTGGCATACTGCTTCAGATATCCCATAAATTCTTTGTAAAAGCCTGTAAAAGCGAGGGGATAGACATTGGAGGAGAAAGGGATTATGGCATTGCTGTTCTCTTTCTGCCCCAGAATGAACTCCAGTGCAACCAGGCCAGGACAATGTTTGAGATCATTGTGGAAAAAGAGGGAATGGAATTCCTGGGCTATCGCAAAGTCCCCGTATGCCCGCAGGTGCTGGGACAGAGGGCCCTGGAATGTATGCCTAATATCATCCAGGCCTTTATTAAAAAGCCGGCAGATGTAGAAAAGGGACTCCCCTTTGACAGAAAACTCTACATTGCCCGCCGTGTATTTGAGCAGAGTAATGATAATACGTATGTGGCTTCCATGTCCAGCCGTACAATCGTGTACAAGGGCATGTTTCTGGTAGGGCAGCTGCGCACATTTTTTATGGATTTACAAGATCAGGACTATGAATCTGCCATAGCCATGGTACATTCCCGGTTCAGCACCAACACAAATCCCAGCTGGGAACGGGCGCATCCCAACCGTTTTATTGTGCACAATGGCGAGATTAACACCATCCGGGGAAATGTTGACAAAATGCTGGCAAGAGAAGAAACCATGTCCTCAGAGTACCTTAAGGACCAGCTGCATAAGGTACTCCCCGTGGTAGACACAAGAGGTTCAGATTCCTCCATGCTTGACAATACCCTGGAATTCCTTGTAATGAACGGTATGGATCTTCCATTGGCCATAATGGTTACGATTCCGGAGCCATGGAGCGGCAGCCAGACTCTGACCCAGGCAAAAAAGGATTTCTATCAGTATTATGCAACTATGATGGAGCCATGGGATGGGCCTGCTTCCATCCTGTTCTCGGATGGAGATGTCATGGGCGCTGTCCTGGACAGGAACGGCCTGCGCCCTTCCCGCTATTATATTACAAAAGACGGGGATGTAATTCTGTCCTCTGAGGTCGGCGTCATGTCTGTTCCCGAGGAAGATATCGTAATAAAAGAACGGCTTCACCCTGGAAAGATCTTTCTGGTCGATACAGTCAAGGGCGAGATCCTGGACGATGACACATTAAAAGAAAAGTATGCCGGTAAAAAGCCTTACGGCGAGTGGCTGGACAGCAATCTGGTAGAGCTCATTGATTTAAAGATACCCAACACCCGTGTGAAGGCATATACAGGTGAAAATCTTACGAAAATGCAGCTGGCATTTGGCTATACCTACGAGGACTACCGCCAGTCCATTTATAGTATGGCTCTGAACGGTTCTGAGGAAATTGCTGCCATGGGCGCAGATACACCTCTTGCAGTGCTCTCTGAGAATCACCCTCCCTTATTCAGCTATTTTAAACAGCTTTTTGCACAGGTTACCAATCCTCCCATTGATGCCATACGTGAGGAAATCGTCACCAGCACCACCGTCTACGTGGGAAAAGACGGGAATCTGCTGAAGGAACTGCCAGAGAACTGCCAGGTACTGAAGATTGACAACCCTATTCTGACCAACACAGATATGCTGAAAATTAAAAGCATGAATGCAAAGGGGTTCAAGGTAACGGTTGTGCCGACCATTTATTATAAAAGCTCCCGCCTTGACAGGGCTATTGACCGCCTGTTTGTGGAGGTAGATAAAGCCTACAAGGATGGAGCCAACATTCTGGTACTTTCAGACCGTGGCGTGGATGAGAACCATATGCCCATCCCGTCCCTTCTGGCTGTGTCGGCGGTACACCAGTACCTTGTAAAAACCAAGAAGAGAACTTCTCTTGCAATCATTCTGGAATCCGGAGAACCCAGGGAAGTACATCACTTTGCAGCCCTGCTGGGATATGGCGCCTGTGCCATTAATCCCTATCTTGCTCAGGATACCATCAAAGAACTGATCGATCTCCATCTTCTCAACAAAGACTATTATGCCGCGGTAGATGATTACACCCATGCAATTCTCCACGGCATTGTGAAAATCGCCTCCAAAATGGGAATTTCCACCATCCAGTCTTATCAGGGCTCCAAGATGTTTGAGGCAGTCGGCATATCTGAAAATGTCATTCAGCAATACTTTACAGGCACAGTGAGCCGTATAGGCGGCATTACCCTGAATGAGATTGCAAAGGATGTAGATGTTCACCACTCCAAAGCCTTTGACCCATTGGGTCTTCCCTCCCCGCTTCAACTGGAAAGCCTGGGAATCCACAAGATGAAAAGCGAGGGCGAAAAGCACCGGTTTAATCCACAGACGATCCATGCCCTTCAGGAGTCCACCAAAAGGGGTGATTATGGATTGTTCAAACAGTATACAGAGATGGTTGACAGGGAGCAGAGCGGCTATCTGCGCAGCCTGATGGAATTCAAATTCCCAGAAAAAGGGATTCCCCTTGACCAGGTAGAAAGTATAGACCATATTGTGAAACGTTTTAAGACCGGAGCCATGTCCTATGGCTCTATCTCCCAGGAAGCACATGAAACCCTTGCCATTGCCATGAACATGCTTCATGGTAAATCCAACACAGGCGAGGGGGGTGAAACTGAGGAACGTCTGGACAGTGCGGGAGACGCTGAGAACCGCTGCTCTTCTATCAAACAGGTTGCCTCCGGACGTTTTGGCGTAACAAGCCGTTATCTGGTTAATTCCCGGGAGATTCAGATAAAAATGGCCCAGGGAGCAAAGCCTGGTGAGGGCGGACATCTGCCGGCACAAAAGGTATATCCCTGGATTGCCAAGACCAGACACTCAACGCCAGGCGTAAGTCTGATATCTCCGCCGCCTCATCACGATATCTATTCCATAGAAGATCTGGCAGAGCTGATCTATGACCTGAAAAATGCCAATAAGTATGCAAGGATTTCTGTAAAACTGGTTTCAGAGGCAGGTGTAGGAACAGTGGCCGCAGGCGTTGCTAAGGCAGGGGCCCAGGTTATCCTGATCTCCGGCTATGACGGCGGAACCGGTGCGGCTCCCCAAAGTTCTATCCACAATGCCGGCCTTCCCTGGGAACTTGGCCTTGCTGAAACCCATCAAACACTGCTTAAGAACGGTCTTAGACAACGTGTTATCATTGAGACGGACGGTAAACTGATGAGTGGCCGTGATGTTGCTGTCGCAGCCCTTTTGGGGGCTGAGGAGTTTGGGTTTGCCACCGCCCCTCTGGTTGCCATGGGCTGTGTCATGATGAGGGTCTGCAACCTGGATACCTGTCCTGTGGGCATAGCCACCCAGAATCCGGAACTCAGAAAACGGTTCAGAGGAAAACCGGAGTATGTGATCAACTTCATGCGCTTCATTGCGGAAGAACTCCGGGAGTATATGGCCAGGCTGGGTATCCGCACTCTGGATGAGATGGTTGGAAGAACCGACCTTCTAATAAAGAAGAAAGTTCCGGAGAGCCCCATGGCTGCCCAGATTGACTTAAGTGCTGTCCTGGATAATCCGTTTATAGCAGACAGTGTTAATTCAGCTTTTGATGCAAAGCAGCGCTTTAACTTTAAATTACAAGATACAAAAGACGAAAAAATTCTGCTTAAGAAGTTGAAAAATGCCGTTGAGAAGGGCGAAAAAGCCTCTGTGTCTCTTAATGTATCCAACACCGACCGTGCATTTGGCACCCTTCTGGGATCTGAATTAACCAGGCGTCATAAAGATGGGCTGCCGGAAAATACAATCCAGATTAATTGCAAAGGTACAGGCGGACAAAGCTTCGGCGCATTTATTCCCAAAGGCCTTACCCTTACCCTTTGCGGTGACTGTAATGATTATCTGGGAAAAGGCCTGTCCGGAGGCAAGCTTGTGCTTTATCCGCCTAAAAACAGGAATTACAAAGCGGAGGAAAATATCATCACTGGAAATGTGGCACTATACGGCGCTACCAGCGGCAGCGTATACATAAATGGCGTGGCGGGTGAACGGTTTGCGGTCCGCAATTCCGGCGCCTATGCGG
>URUZ01000213.1 GCA_900551225.1 uncultured Clostridium sp. | reverse complement strand
GTATAAAGGCCAAGACGGAGGAGAGCATGAGTTTGACTATGCCATTGACCTTGTTACCGATCTTGCGGCTTTGATGTTGGAGTGCTCTGTAAATGGCAGCGTGTCCTTGGGAGAACTGCTGAATGATGAGAATGGAAATATTGTCCGTATTACCTTTACTGAAGAAGAAAAAAATTTAATGAACACGGCGCTGGCTGACTTTATCAAAGCCCCACTGACTTATGATCTCCATGAGATGGTTCCGGACGAGGATATGCAAGAAATGGCACATGACTGTGAAAATCTCCGTAAGGATCTGTGTGAATAAATCCAGTTTGCAGGGCTGATTTTAGCAAACGGATTCAGGCAATAAAAAATAACAGCGGCGGAAAAATCTTTCCGCCGCTGTTATTGTGATGGAACTGAAGGGATTCGAACCCTCGGCCTCCTACATGCGAAGCAGGCGCTCTCCCAGCTGAGCTACAATCCCGTAATCACCGCTTGTAATCATAGCACATTTTTCCAAAAAGGTAAACACTTTTTTGAAAAGATTGAGAAATTGCCCGGAATATGGTATAACTTACTGAGAGATCAGTCAAATACAGGGGAAGCAGTGCATATCCATGGAAAATACATATGTTTATAAGCAGCAAAAAAAGTTAAGGTGCGGGTACACCACAGGCACTTGTGCGGCAGCGGCTTCTATGGCAGCTGCCGCTATGCTGTTGGGGAAGATTACTGTTAATCAGGTAGCTGTGGATACCCCCAGGGGCACACAGCTGGTTCTGCCTGTGGAAGGTACGGTTAAAGGAAAAAACTGGGTGCTCTGCCAGGTGGAGAAGGACGCGGGCGATGATCCTGATGTGACCCACGGCATTGGGATACAGGGGAGAGTGTGTACGGAGCAGATAGAGAGCCAAAGTGGGTGTTATACCTATAAAAGTGGAGATATAACCCTGCATTTACTGGGCGGTGTGGGGATTGGAAATGTAACAAAGCCGGGTTTGGACTGTGAAGTGGGGAAAAGTGCTATAAACTCTGTGCCCCGGAAGATGATATTCGGGCACGTGGAGCGGGTCTGCCGCCAGTATGGCTACTGCGGCGACCTCTGGATACAGATTTCCGCTCCGGAGGGGCAGGAACGGGCTAAGAGGACATTTAACAGCCAGCTGGGAATCAGGGACGGCATCTCTATTCTGGGAACCACGGGAATCGTGGAGCCTATGAGCGAGGAGGCACTGCTGGAGACCATACGCCTGGAGATCAGGCAGAAGGCCATGGAGGGCAGGAAGGTTCTGCTGCTGACGCCTGGCAACTATGGGGAGGATTTTATCAGGGACAGCCTGGGCCTGGATTTAGGCCAGGCTGTGAAATGCAGCAATTATGTGGGGCAGTCCATTGATATGGCGGTTCAGGAGGGTTTCCAGGCCCTGCTGCTGGTGGGACATGGCGGTAAGCTTGTTAAAACAGCGGCAGGGATCATGAACACCCATTCCTCTGTGGCCGATGGCCGGATGGAAATCCTGGCGGCCTACGGGGCGGCCTGCGGCGCAGGACCCGGCATGGTGGAGCGGATTCTGGATTCCATCACAGTAGATCAGGCGCTGGATATTATGGATGAAATGCCGGGTCTTGTCCGGCAGGTGACGGACCGGGTGATGGAGCGGATGAAGGCTCATTTGCAGCGGAGAGCCGGAGAGAATATGAAGACAGAGGCAGTGATGTTCACCAATCCCAGAGGCCTTTTGGGGCGGACGGAGGGGGCGGACGAACTGCTTGTGAGAATTGCAGGAGGTTGACAGATGGTACATATAGTAGGAGCCGGTCCCGGAGCTGAGGATTTAATTACCCTGCGGGGACAGCGGCTGCTGGAGGCGGCGGATGTAGTGATATACGCGGGTTCACTGGTGAATCCGGCGCTGCTGTCTTGCGTAAAGGCAGATTGCAGGATATACAACAGCGCGCAGATGACTCTGGAACAGGTGATGGACGTGATCCGGGGGGCGGAGACAGAGGGGCGTAAGACAGTGCGGCTCCATACAGGGGACCCCTGTATATACGGCGCCATCAGGGAGCAGATGGATGTGATGGACCAGCTTGGGATCGAGTATGATGTGTGTCCGGGGGTCAGCTCCTTCTGCGGGGCCGCGTCCGCCCTTAAGATGGAGTATACCCTGCCTCAGATATCACAGAGCGTGGTGATCACCAGAATGGAAGGGCGCACGCCCGTGCCGGAGCGGGAGTCCATCCGCAGTTTTGCTGCCCACGGGGCCACAATGGTGATATTCCTCAGCACCGGGCTTTTGGAAGGGCTGGTCCAGGAGCTGCTGGCAGGAGGTTACAGGACGGATACGCCGGCCGCAATTGTGTACAAGGCCACCTGGCCGGAGGAAAAGACTGTGGTATGCAGTCTGGAGCAGCTTGCGGAGACGGCAAAAAGGGAAAATATCACAAAAACTGCGCTGATCATTGTGGGAGACAGCGTGGCCCAGCAGGATTACCAGCGCTCCAAGCTGTATGACCCGCTGTTTACCACGGAATTCAGAAAAGGGGAGGATGCGTGATGGCTGGAATCTTATATGTGGTGGGACTGGGGCCGGGCTGCCCGGAACAGATGACAGGGCAGGCCCATCAGGCCCTTAGGGACTGTGATGTGATTGCGGGCTACACTGTTTATGTGGATCTTGTCCGCCATCAGTACCCGGGCAAGGAGATCTTATCCACACCCATGACCCAGGAGGAAAAACGCTGCCGTCTGGCACTTATGCGCTGTGCCCAGGGAAGCAATGTAGCGATGGTCTGCAGCGGGGACAGCGGTGTCTATGGAATGGCAGGCCTGATCCTGGAGCTGGCTCCCGAGTATCCTGAGGCAGCTGTGCGCATTGTGCCGGGAGTGACTGCCGCCTGCGCGGGAGCGGCTGTGCTGGGAGCGCCTCTGATGCACGACTTTGCAGTGATCAGCCTAAGCGACCGCCTGACGCCCCTGGAGACCATCTGGCGCCGGGTGGAGCTGGCTGCCCAGGGGGATTTCGTAATCTGTCTGTACAACCCCTCCAGCAAGACCAGGGGAGGCTATCTGGCCCAGGCATGCCGCCTGATGTTGAAATATAAGGATGAAAACACGGTCTGCGGCGTGGTGAGCAACATTGGCCGGGAAGGCCAGGAGTACCGGATCATGAGCTTAAGCCAGCTGGCGGACTGGAAGGCGGATATGTTTACCACTATCTATGTGGGGAATTCCACCACCCGGCGCATTGGGGAGTATATGGTGACGCCCAGAGGATACCGTTTTGACGGCCGGGACTGATCTGGCGCCGGTGCTGCTCCTGGGAGGCACCACGGAGGGCCACCGCCTGGCGGAATATCTGGCAGGGCGGAAGCAGCCGGTGATTCTCTGCGTGGCCACGGAGTACGGCAGGGAGGTGCTGGGCGGCGCCCTTCTGGACAGCCCGTGGCTGGATATCCATGTGGGCCGCCTGGATACAGACCAGTTTACCGCCCTGCTGGCAAGGAAACGCCCGGGTCTGGTGATCGATGCCACCCACCCCTATGCGGATCAGGTCACCAGGAACCTGAAAGAGGCCTGTGAACAGATTGGTACAGAGCGCATCCGCTGCCTCCGTCCGGGAGAACGGGATCAGGAGCAGGTGCTCCGCTTTTCGGACAGCCGGTCCGCGGCCGCCTATCTGGCCGGCATGGAGGGCAGTATCCTGGTGACCACGGGCAGCAAGGAGCTGGCGGCATTTGCCGGGATACCGGATTTTGGGAACCGGGTGTATGCCAGGGTTCTGCCCACCATGGACTCCCTGGAGATCTGTCTGAAGCTGGGGCTGAAGGGGCGTCATATTATCGCCATGCAGGGCCCGTTTACCAGGGATACCAACGTCTCTCAGCTGAGAGAGTTCGGCTGCGGATATCTGGTGACCAAGGACACGGGAAATGCCGGCGGATACCAGGAGAAGATAGGGGCAGCCAGGGAAGCGGGGGCAGTGGCCCTGGTGATTGACCGCCCGGAGGAAGAGCCGGGACTGACTGTGGAACAGGTGATATTCCGGTATGAGCAGTGGAGGGAAGCAGATGGCAGATGAACAGAAAGTATATATCATCGGTATGGGAATGGGCGGTGAGGGACAGGTCACCGGCCAGGGAATCCGCTGCCTGAAGGAAGCGCAGGCCCTGATGGGCGCCCCCCGGGTACTGGAGAGCGCCGCGGCCTTAACAGGCGCAGCCCTTCCACGGCTGGAGTCCTACCGGCCGGAGGAGATGGTGCGGTGGCTGTCGGGATTCCCCTGGCAGCGGGCGGCGCTGGCTGTTTCGGGGGATACCGGGTTCTACAGCGGAGCCTCAGCAGCCGTGGAGGCGTTTAAGGACTGCGGCTGGCAGGTGGAGCTGGTTCCCGGAATATCCAGCCTGTCCTGGTTTGCCGCTAAGCTGGGCCGCAGCTGGCAGGAACTGTCTGTCCTCAGCTGTCACGGCCGTGACAGCGACCCGGCCAGCTGGATTAAAACCCATGCCCACAGTTTCCTGCTGCTGGGCGGAGCCATGGGAGCAGAGCAGCTGTGCCGCTGCCTGACGGAGGAAGGGCTCTCCGGCTGCCATTTGTGGTTCGGTGAAAATTTATCTTATGAAAATGAGCGGATTGAGTCCGGGGATGTTCCGGAAATGCTGGCAGCGGCGGCGGCACGTCCGTTCTCAGGGCTTTGCTGCGCGGTGGTGGATAATCCTGGGGCTGCGGTACACGGAATGGAGGAGGAAGATTCCGGCACCGCAGCAATGGGACTTTTCTCCTTCGGCCTGCCTGATTCAGCATTTCTCAGGGGAAAGGTGCCTATGACGAAATCTGAGGTCAGGGCTGTATCCATGTCCAAGCTGGGGCTGTACCCTGGGGCTGTGTGCTATGACGTGGGTTCTGGAAGCGGCTCTGTGGCGGTGGAGATGGGGCTGGCCTTAAAAAGCTGCGGATCAGGCAGCGTCTATGCTATTGAGTGCAGGACGGAGGCATTGGTGCTGACCGCAGCAAACGCAGAGAAATTCCTGGGCGGCTGGAACGGCTTCCATCTGGTAGAGGGGAAGGCGCCTCAGGCGCTTAAAGGCCTGCCGGCACCCACCCATGTGTTCATCGGCGGAAGCGGAGGTTCCATGGCGGAGATTATCCGCTGCATCCTTGCAGCCAACTCCGGAGCCAGGATCGTGGCAAATGCCATAACCCTGGAAACAGTCGCCCAGCTTCTTGACTGCAGGAAGCAATTCGGGTTTGCCACCTGGGAGTTGGTACAGCTTACGGCCACCCCCTTTGAGCCGGTCGGCCCATACCATATGCCAAAAAGCGGGAACCCTGTATACATTGCGGTGATGCAGAACCCCGGAGATTGGGAGGAGACGGGATGAGAGGAATCATGATTGCCGCCCCGTCCAGCGGCAGCGGAAAGACAATGCTGACCTGCGGCCTGCTGGCCCTGCTTCGGAAGAATGGGGTGGAGGTGGAGGCCTTTAAATGCGGGCCGGATTACATTGACCCTCTGTTTCACAGGAATGTGCTGGGAATAGAGAGCTGCAATCTGGACAGCTATTTCCAAAAGCCAGAAGAAATACGGCAGCTGGCAGGCCGGTGTACAGAGGAGGGACGGCTATGCCTGGTGGAAGGGGTCATGGGGTATTTCGACGGATTGGGTGGTGTCTCTGCCGCCGGCAGCTCCTGCGAGATGGCCGGCATTTTGGAGATTCCCGTGATCCTGGTGGTGGACGGCCGTGGTGCCAGCCTGTCGCTCTGCGCCCTGATACAGGGGTTCTTGAATTATAGCCCCCAGGGATATACAGAAGGGAATACACGCATCGCAGGGGTAATACTCAATAAGACCACAGCGGGAATGTACGGTCTGCTGAAGCAACGGATTGAGGAAGAACTGCCGGTGCGCTGCCTGGGCTATGTTCCGCCCCTTCCATGGCTGAAGGTGGAGAGCCGCCATCTGGGCCTGGTGCTCCCCGGAGAGATCCGAGATCTGCAGCAGCAGATGGACCGGCTTGCGGAGGAATTTGAGAAAAGCTTGGATTTGAAAGGGATATTGGCTTTGGCAGCTGCCGGTGGGGCGAAGGCTGGCGAGAAATGCTGTTCTGTGAGGAAGAGCGAGGGCGAGAGCTGCTGTTCTGCGGGGAGGAGCGCAGCTGAGAACTGCCTGCCTATGGGAGTGAGCCGCCGGTTTTCCGAGGAAAGCCGCGGGCCGGAGACGCATCCTTCTGCACAAACCTGCCCCCCGGCCTTCCGCCTGGGCGTGGCTCTGGACGAGGCCTTTTGTTTTTATTACAGGGAGAATCTCAGGGCGCTGGAGGAACAGGGCGCTGTGATTGAATATTTCAGCCCGCTCCATGACCGGCAGATCCCGGACGGCCTGGACGGACTCCTGCTGGGCGGTGGATATCCGGAACTCTATGCCGGAGCCCTCAGCGCTAATGCAGGTATGCGCGCTTCTGTTTACAGGGCTGCACAGTCCGGAATGCCCATGCTTGGAGAATGCGGCGGTTATCTCTACCTGCTGGAGGAGTTAGAGGGGGAGGACGGCATGTTCTATCCCATGGCAGGCGTGTTCTCAGGCACCGGAAAAAGGGAGGGAAGGCTGCGGCACTTTGGTTACATCTCCCTATCGTCTGCTGGGTCCAACCCCTGGATGCAAGAGCAGGAGGAGATCCGCGGACACGAGTTCCACTACTGGCACTGCCAGGCAGATGACGATGAGGCAGTGATGACGGCAAAAAAGCCCGTGGGCGGGAGAAGCTGGCCTGCCATGCGGACATGCGGCAGGGTATTGGCCGGTTTTCCCCACCTGTATTACCGCTCTCTGCCGGAATTTGCGCTGCGGTTTGCCGCTCTCTGCCGGGAATACCGAAACCGGTGAAGGGGAGCCATATGAACTTTTTGGCGCCGGATGTGCTGGCGGAGGGCTGACGCTCGGGGCGGAGTCTGTGACAACAAGGAATATCAGGTTTAATAACCGGTTGAGAAAGGATATACGATCATGACATTGCAGGAGACATTAAAAGCTGTGGGAGAGCCGGATGAAGAATCAGCGCTGCTGGCAAAGAGACACTGGGACAGTGTGGCAAAACCATTAAACAGCCTGGGAGTGCTGGAGCGGGACCTGATCCGCATCGCAGCGGTCCGGAAAAGCGCGGACATATCCATTGAAGGCAAGGCCATTGTGGTTATGTGCGCGGACAATGGAGTTGTGGAGGAGGGGGTGACCCAGACCGGGCAGGAGGTAACAGCCATTGTGGCCGGCCACATGGGGGAGGCCGCCTCCTGTGTCTGCCTGATGGCCTCCCTGGCAGGAGCCAGAGTAATCCCTGTGGATGTGGGCATGGTAAATGACGCAGATTCCCAGGGCGTTGTGCTGCGCAAGGTCGCAAGGGGAACGAGGAACTTTCTGAAAGAACCGGCCATGACCAGGGAAGAGACCATCCAGGCCCTGGAGGTGGGTATCCGGACAGCGGCAGAGCTGAAGGCCGCGGGCTGTGAGCTGGCCGGGTCCGGTGAGATGGGCATCGGCAATACAACCACCAGCAGCGCGGTGCTGTCTGTTCTGCTGAACCAGCCCCCCAGTGTGGTAACTGGCCGCGGCGCAGGCCTGGACACGCCCTCCCTGAACCGTAAAATTCAGGTGATTGAGGAGGGTATCCGCCTGCGCAGCCCCAACCCTGAGGATGGCATCGATGTGCTGTCCAAGGTGGGCGGGCTGGATCTTGCGGGGCTGGCCGGATTCTATATCGGATGTGCGTATCACCGAATCCCCGTTGTGCTGGACGGCCTGATCTGCGCCGCGGCCGCTCTGGCGGCTGTGCGGATCTGTCCAAGGGTCAGGGACTTTATGCTGGCCTCCCACATTTCCGCGGAGCCGGCAGGCGCCATGGCTTTAGAGGCCCTGGGACTGGAACCCGCCATCAACGCGGGGATGTGCCTGGGTGAGGGAACCGGTGCGGCGGCGCTGTTCCCGTTACTGGATATGGCACTGAAGGTGTACCGGACCATGAGCACATTCGATGAGATGAAGGTGGAGCAGTACCAGCCACTGAACTGAGAGAGGTATGGAAAATCCGGCGGAAAGGAAGCGTGACAGATGATTACACTTGTTACAGGGGGAAGCGGCAGCGGCAAATCAGAATATGCGGAGCAGCTTGTGACAGAATCCGGCGCTTCCAAGCGCCTGTATCTGGCCACCATGGAGGTCTACGGGGATGAGGGCAGAAAAAAGGTGGACCGCCACCAGGCTGCGCCGCGGCAAAGGCTTTCTCACCATTGAGTGCCCCAGGAACTTGGAGCAGGTGCAGATTGCCGGAGACCTGAAGGATACTGCGGTTCTGCTGGAGTGCATTTCCAACCTGGCGGCCAATGAACTTTTCGCTCCCGGTGGGGATGGGGCCCCGGTGGGAGTAAGGGGAGAGTGGGCGGAACAGAGGATACTGGCCGGCCTCCGCCATCTGGCCGGATGTGCTGGACACGTGGTGGTGGTGACTAACCAGGTGGGAGAGGACGGTCTGGACTATGATCTGGAAACCATGGAATATATCCGGCTCATAGGCCGGGTCAACTGCCGTCTGGCAGCCTGGGCTGACCGGGTGGTGGAGGTGGTATTCGGGATTCCGGTGGTGCTTAAGGAACATGAGAAACAGACGGCGGAGCATGCCGGGAAAGGGAGGGGAAGCCGTTGAACGGACTGTATTCCTGTGTAATTGCAATATCCATGTACTCCAAGGTTCCCATGCCCCACATCCAGTGGACAAAGGAACGGATGGGCTATGTGATGTGCTGGTTCCCGGTTGTGGGAATCTTCGTGGGAGGGGGGCTGTGGGGCTGGCAGGTGTTCTGCGGATATTTCGGGATTTCAGGAGGAGCCGCAGCACTGACGGCGGCGGCAGTTCCCATTCTGGTTACCGGCGGGATTCATCTGGATGGTTTCCTGGACACCATGGATGCCCTTCACTCCTATGCGGAGCAGGAGAAAAAGCTGGAGATACTGAAGGACCCCCATGTGGGGGCGTTTGCTGTGATTGGCTGCGCGGGATATTTCCTGCTGTACGGCGCCGCCATGTGGGAGGTGGCAGAGCTGGGGCTGCTGGGCCTGGCGGTTCCTGTGATGGTGATGGAGCGTGCCTTCAGCGGCCTGTCGGTGGTGTTCTTCCCCTGCGCGAAGAAGAGCGGGCTGGCGGCCACATTTTCCGATGGGGCCAAACGCAGGGCGGCGGGGATCTGCCTGACACTCTGGGTGCTGGCCTCGGCTGCAGCCATGGTTCTTCTGGCGCCGGGGGCGGGTGGTTATTATATGGCCGCAGGGCTTCTGGCAGTGCAGCTGGCGGTATTCTGGCATTACCGGCGCATGTCCATGAAAGAGTTTGGCGGCATCACCGGGGATCTGGCGGGATATTTCCTTCAGGTCTGCGAGCTGGCCAGCCTGTGCTGGCTGGC
>URUZ01000212.1 GCA_900551225.1 uncultured Clostridium sp. | reverse complement strand
GCGTACCCCTTCCACGCCCAAATTACTCATGCACCTTCAGCTCCAACACATCCGGCCTGGAATAATGTCCGCACGGGTCGAACTCCATCCTGCTCATGGTTACCCTCTGCATATCTAAATCCGCATAGATAATCCCTTCCCTATCCCACAGCGGCTCCGTCACATAATGCCCAAACGGGTCAATCACGCAGCTTCCCCCGCGGCAGACAATCTCCGGAAGACGTTCAACCTCCTGGCGGCAGCACAGGTCATCAGGGTAGGATTCCCTGGTAAAGTACATATCACTGTTGATAAAATAACACCTGCCCTCTATAGCAATGTGCTGGATCGTAGCCTGCCACTCCGCATTGTCGTTGGTGTTAGGGGATATGTAGAGAGTAACCCCCTTCTGATACAAGGCGACCCTGGCCAGGGGCATGTAGCTCTCCCAGCAGATCAGGCTTCCCATGGCTCCCCACGGAGTATCCGCCACCGGGAAATAATCCTTGTTGGCATCTCCCCACACCACCCGCTCCGCCCCCGTGGGCTTTAACTTCCGGTGTACGGCCATCAGCTCGCCGTCAGGTGAAAAGAAGAGATTGCTGTTGTAAAGGGTGGCTGTCTCCAGATCCCGCTCAGATACGCCGATGCTTACATATGCGTGGGCTTCTTTAGCCGCCTGGCCGATGATTCTTGTCTCCTCGCCCGGGGCCAGAATGGAATTGTCATAGTACCGCTTCCAGTCCTGCCTCCCGTCCTCATTGCGGCTGCCCACAGTGAAACCGAATGTCATCCCATAGGGATAACCCGGTATAAACAGCTCCGGAAACACAATCAGTTCCGCATGATTGCCGGCCGCCTCCTGAATCAGTTCCACGGTTTTCTTCACACAGGCCGCCTTATCGAACATCACAGGTTCTGCCTGCACCACTGCAATCTTACATATGTCTTTCAGTTCCTTCATATCGCGCCTCCCCATTACTGTAATTTGATGTTGATCTCAGTATAACACCATCATCTCACCTGTGCAATGGCGTTTACCACATCAAAATAGTCGCTGCAAAATGTCTGGTACAGGGTCATCATCGACACCCTGAAACGCAGCCGTTCGTCATCGTTTAGCTCTGTCACAATACAGCCCGCAGCTGTCAGACGTTTCGCAGCAGCAGCCTCCCTCTCCTTCCACAGCCCGCGCTCATAAATAGCGGATTCGCCCGCGCATTTCCTGATGATCTCCCTGTCATTTTCTTCCAGTTTCTCCCAGGTGGCCTGGGAAGCCAGCTGCATCTCCGGAATCCGGTTGTGGGCGTCCAGCGTGATGTAGGGGGCCACCTCATAATGCCCCATGGACTCGTAGGAGGGCCAGTTGTTCTCCGCTCCGTCGATGAGCCCTGTCTCCAGGGCTGCGTAGACTTCAGAGTAGGCCATTGGCACAGGCTTGGCGCCCAGGGCTGAGATCATGGCCTCCATCAGCTCAGACTCCGCCACCCTGATGCGTTTCCCGCGCATGTCCTCAATGCGGGTGATGGGTCCCCTGGAATTGTAGAAATGCCTGGCCCCCGCATCGTACCAGGACAGCCCCACCATCCCATAGCCATCCAGGCTCTTCTTGAAGTGCTCTCCTATCTCCCCGTCCAGCACCTTCCACATATGGTCCGCATCCCGGTACAGGTAAGGGAGCTGGAGTACATTGATCTCATCCACTGTCTCCCCCATGGTCATGGCTGAGATTCTGGCAAAGTCAATCCCTCCATACTGGAGCTGCTGGATGACCGACACCTCGTCCCCCAGCTCGCCGCCCGGAAACACGTTGATCTTGATCCTGCCGCCGGTGCGCTCATAGACCAGATCTGCAAACTTCCTGGCCCCCTGGGTGGTGGGATAGTCCTCCGGCTGGTTTTCAGCGTAGGTAAACACATATTCCGGCGGCGTTTTCTCCCCTGCTGCGGGAGTCTGCTTCCCTGCCTGGAAACAGTCCGCGGCCCCCATAAAGGCCGCCCCCATCAGCACCAGTCCGCACAGACACGCCGCTGTAATCACACCTTTTCTCATGATGAACCTCCAAAACGCCTCCCCTGAGCCAGGGGAAGCGTCTGAATCTTTCACTTGTTTACGGATTGATGATGCTCTGCACTTCATCGGAATCCACGTTGCTGCTGTCAACCAGCACAACGCCTGTGTCAATGGTCTTTTCCGCGACGGTTCCGCCATTGGAGAGTTCCAGGGCGGATTTCACGCCGTCATATCCCATGAAATACTGTCTCTGTACAACAGAAGCCACATCGTACTCGCCGCTGCGGATCATGGTCTCGATCTCGGCGGAGAAGTCAAATCCAACCATGGTGATGTCTGTGCGCTTGCTCTCGGTCAGGCCTGTTACAAAGCCAACAGTGGAGCCGTTGTTTGGTCCGAATACAGCTTTTAAGTTGGGGTATGTGGTGATAAAGTCCTGGCAGAAACCAACAGCCTTGCTGATGTCGCCTTCATTTACCTTGATATCATCATTTAATACAACCCATTTCTCCGGCGCGTTGGCATCCCAGTATTCATTGAAGCCTCTTACACGGTCATTGATGGTCTGGGAACCGGTGGAGCCTACCTGGATGGCAATCTGGGCATCCTCATCCTTTGACAGTCCGCTGGCTTCCAGTCTGCGGAGCATCTCCTCAGCCGCAGTCTTGCCTGCTTCCACGTTGTTGGTCAGAAGGGCCGCGCTGTAGTTATCGCTCTTGATCACAGTGTCTACCAGAACAACCGGGATACCGGATTTGTGAGCCTCGGTGATGGGCATATCCAGGGAAACGCTGTCAAGAGGCGCAATGACAATGCCGTCTGCCTGGGCGGACACTGCGTTCTGCAGCAGGGTCAGCTGGCCCTCAATGTCAGATTCCAGGGCTGTTCCGATTACCACCACGTTGCAGCCTAAGTCTTTGCCTGCCTGCTCTGCGCCGGCCTGGAGAATACTCCAATACTGGTTGCCCAGCACCTTAACGATGACATAGATGGTCTTTTCACTGTTATCAGCGGTCTGATCCGCTGCTTTTGCTGTTGTAGATTCCTCTCCGGCCTTCTCAGAAGCTGCCGCCTGGGTTGTAGCCGGTTCAGCGCTGCTTGCCGTAGTGCTGGTCTGGCTGCCGCAGCCCGCCAGACAGGAAGCGGCCACTGCTGCTGCCATAAAATACGCTGCTAATTTTCTCATTCTTGTTTTCCTCCTTTTTTTAGCACTGGGCGGATGTCTTTTTACCGCCTATGTGCATGAACCTCTTATCTCTGACGGCTTATTTCTTTAAGCCGAAAAAGCGCTTGATGGAACTTAAGTTTCCGCCCTTGTTTGCCGTCTGGGAAGCAACTGCAATCAACAGGATAAAGCCTACGATCACCTGCTGCCAGAAGGAGTTGACGCCGTTCAGGTTCAGTCCGTTGCGGATCACGCCCATCATCAGGGCGCCGATGACGGTGTTTAATATGGTTCCCTCGCCGCCCAGGATGGAGATTCCCCCCAGTACGGAAGCTGCGATGGCCTCCATCTCATAGCCGTTTCCGGCGGTGGGCTGTGCGCTGGACAGACGGGATGCCACCAGAATTCCGCAGATAGCGGCCGACAGGCCGGAAATGCAGTATGCGAACATACGTGTCTTTACCGCGTTGATGCCGGACAGCTTAGCTGCCTCTAAGTTGGAGCCGCAGGCGTAGATCTGACGGCCGATCCGCATTTTCGCCAGCACAATCCCAAGGATAATGGCGTAAACCAGGGTGATAATCACGCTGTAGGGAAGCCCGTCTCCGCCGATACGTCCGCCGCCCAGCACATAGAACTGCTTCTGCACGGCCTCGGACGGAATGTTGGTGGTGTAGAGGGGCGCGCCGTTTACAAGGACGTTGGCCATGCCTCTGTATACCCACTGTGTGGCGAGAGTTGCCACAAATGGCACCACGCCCAGTATCTCAATGAAAAATCCGTTCATTACACCGGTCATAACGCCCATGGTCAGGCACATCACCACGCACACCCCCAGGGGCAGGCCTCTGGTCAGCAGGCTGACCATGATGATTCCCGACAGCGCCATGGACGCGCCGGCCGATAAGTCGTTCCCTCCGCAGACCAGACAGAAGGTCAGGCCGCAGCCGATAATGGTGTATGTAACGATCTGCTGCAAAAGGTTCTGTAAGTTGGCCGGTGCCAGAAATTTATCAAATGAAAGAAATGAAAACAGGATAAACAACCCAAACAGAATCCCCAGTGAATAGATCGCACGCCGGGTAGCCGCATTGAGCTTGCCAAAGGAACCACCCTTTTTCGCCGCCTCTTCCTTTACTTTTAAGTTAGCCATTTTAACTCTCCCTCCTGCCCAGCTGGGGGGCCGGTTTCCCTTCTAATTTGTTGTAGCCTGCCGCCAGGTACAGGATCTGTTCCTGGGTGGCGGTTTTGGCATCCAGCTCGCCGTTGATCTCCCCCTGGTGGATCACCAGAATCCGGTCGCTCATGCCCAGGATCTCCGGCAGCTCCGAGGAGATCATAATGATTGCCACGCCCTGGTCGCTGAGCTGGTTGAACAGTTCGTACACTTCGAATTTCGCGCCCACGTCGATTCCTCTGGTGGGTTCATCCACGATCAGCACCTTGACGTCATTGCACAGCCATTTTGCCAGAACCACCTTCTGCTGGTTACCTCCTGAGAGGTTGCCGCACAGCTGGTGCACGCTGGGAGTCTTGGTCCGCAGAAGCCGGACATACTTCTCAGCATTTTCCAGGCCCGCCTTGTCATCGATAAACCCGAAATGGGTCAGGTCCTGGAGATGGGCCATGTTGGTGTTGTATTTGATGTCCAGCCCCAAGGCCAGGCCGTCCTTCTTCCGGTCCTCTGTGGCGTAGCCGATTCCATGGCTGATGGCCTGGATCACAGAATTTATCTTCACAGGCTTGCCGTCCATCCACAGTTCCATGGAGTCCGGCCTGTCGGCGCCGAAGATGCAGCGCATAAGCTCCGTGCGCCCTGCTCCCACCAGCCCGGAGATTCCCAGGATCTCTCCCTTTCTCACGAAGAAGTGGTCTGCATTTACCTTGGTGCCCCTGCGCACGTTTCTGGCTTCCAGCGCCACGTCCCCTATGGTCCGGACGTGTTTGGGATACTTGTCTTCCAGAGAACGGCCCACGATCATGTTCACCAGCTCATCCATGGTGATGTCGCTTAAGTTCCTGGTTCCGATATATTGTCCGTCACGGATGATGGTCACCCGCTGGCAGATCTGGTTTAACTCGGCCATGCGGTGGGAGATGTACACCATTCCCACGCCCTTTTCCTTCAGCCGCCGGATGATTCCGAACAGCTGCTCAATCTCCTTCTCAGTCAGGGTGGCCGTGGGCTCATCCAGTACCAGGATCTTGGAATTGAAGCTGATGGCCTTGGCGATCTCCACCATCTGCTGCTGTGCGATACTTAAACTCCCCACATGGGTATATGTATTGAGCTGGATTCCCAGGTCGTCCAGGATCTTCTGGGCTTCCCTGTGCATCCTGGCGTCATCTACAAAGATTCCTTTTTTATGTGCGCGTCCGATGAAAATGTTGTCCGCAACGCTTAGATGGCCGCACATGTTCAGCTCCTGCATGATGATGCTCACGCCCAGTTCATGGGCTTTGCTGACGGAATCGATCAGAACCTTTTCCCCTTCGATGAAAATCTCTCCCTCATCAGACCGGTATACGCCTGAGAGGATCTTCATGAGCGTGGATTTGCCCGCTCCGTTTTCACCTACAAGGCCAAGAACCTCCCCCTTATTTACCGTGAGGGATACTTTATCGAGAGCCTTGACTCCGGGGAAACTTTTGCTGATCCCTTCCATTCGAAACAGCTCCTGTCCCATATCCCCTCCTCCTTTCCTGTGCTCACTTCAATCATCTGTTTCATGACTTAATTATATCGGCAGGGGGGAGCGATTCCTATCGTAAGATTTTAAGATCCATCGTATTATTTTATCTTTTATTGTGCATTTATCATAATAAAAGTGCCTGTTAACAAATCTTAACAGGCACTTTTAACAACATTCTTGCATTTATAATTCTTTTAACATCTCATTCCTGTAATCGGATGGGTTCATGCCGGTGAGGCGTCTGAACACCTTGGTAAAATAGTTGGAGTCCGGATATCCCACCCTGGCTCCCACCTCCTTCACGATCACGTTAGGCTGGTCCAGCAGCTTTTTGGCCTCCGCTATGCGGTAATCGGCCAGATAGGATGTGAAGTTCTGGCCGAACTGCTGCTTGAACATCTTGCAGAAATACGGCTCCGAATAATTCACCGCACGGGCGGCATCACTCATGGAGATCTCGTACATGTAGTTGCTGCGGATGTATTCCTCCACCATGCCCGTCATCACGGACAGACGGCTGCAGCTGGTATCCTCCTCCGGCATCTCAGGCAGGGATGTGGATTCCGGCGGCTCAGGGCATGTACCGGCGGCGGCCTGCCCCGGCAGCCAGCCACGCTCCGCCGCTCCGTCCCGGCCCGCGCTCCACGTCTCATACTCCCGCGTCAGCCGCAGCGCCTCCTCCACCACGCCAATGATCTCCTTGATGGAGTAGGGCTTCAGCAGATATTCCATGGCACGCACAGACACCGCCTTCCTGGCGTACTCGAAACGGTCGTAGGCAGTGAGAAATATGAGGCAGCACCCCGGATTCTCCCTGCGCATAATCTCCGCTGCCTGGATACCGTTCATCCCCGGCATATTGATATCCAGGATCACCACCTGCACCTTCTCCCGCCGGAAGATCTCCACCGCCTCCTTCCCATTGGGCGCCTCGTACAGTTCACACTGGCCCTCGAATTTCTTCTGAAGCGTCTTTTTCAGCACCATCCGCTCAATCAGCTCGTCCTCTGCAATCAGCAGCTTATACATAACTTAACCCTCGCTTTTCATTTCCCCGAATTCCATCTGCACAACCGTTCCGCAGTTCTCCCTGCTGTGGATGGTCACTGTCCCGTTCTCATAGTAGGATGTGATGCGCCTGTAAATATTTCCCAGTCCAATGCCCAACCCCGTGCCCTTGGTCCTGGCCGCCTCCCGGATTCCGGCAAGGGTCTCCTGGCTCATGCCTCTGCCGGTGTCCGCAATGGAGATCCACATCCTGTCCCCGCGCTGTTTTACCCGGATATACACAGCTCCCCCGTTCTCCTTCTCCGATATGCCGTGGATCATGGCGTTCTCAGCCAGGGGCTGGAACAGGAACACAGGCACCTCCCGGCCGTATAGATCCGGACTGCACTCAATCTTCCACCGCACCCGGTCCCCGAACCGCATCTGCTGGATGTACATATAGTCCCGCACCACCTTCAGCTCCTGCTCCAGGGGTGCGAAGGGATTGGTGGTCCGCAGGCTGTAGCGCAGCAGGTTGCTCATGGCCACCAGCATCTCCTCGGTCACAGGCGCTTCCTCCATCTGGGACATCCGCGTGATCATATTCAGGGTATTAAAGAGGAAATGCGGATTCAGCTGGCTCTTTAACAGCTGCAGCTGGGCCATGGAAAAGCGCTGTTCCAGCGTGGCCCTCTCCAGCTCCTGTCTGTGAAGCTGCTCTTCCATCTGCTGTTTCGCCTCGGCTGTGGCCACATACTGCTGGGTGGCCCGCCGCATCTTATTAAAAGCGCCCACCATCCGCCCGATCTCATCCGTCCCGTCCCACGGCACATCCGGAGCTGAGAAATCGTTGACCTCAATCTGTCCTGATACTGTGGCCAGCTGTACCAGGGTTTTCACCAGCGTACCTGTAAAAAAGCGCAGGCTTACCAGCAGCACTGCAAATGCCGCCAGGCTGATTACGATCAGCACATAGGGCATCCGCCTGAGTATGGGCAGCTGGGCTTCGTAGTAATCATTTCCCCCCATCATCACAGCCTTGGTCAGGCGGGCCCCATAGCTGTCCAGGTAGGACTGCATGCTGTAGACCTTGTACAGCTCCTTTATGTACCCCGGCTCGTCCGTCTCCATGGCCAGCACCTTGTCCCTCTGGGTCTCATAGGTGCCGTAGCCGTTTAAGATGTTCCATGTGATGGCGTAACGCCTCTCCCCAATCTTCTCGTAGTCATAGGGCAGGCTGTTTAAATAGGCTCTGGTCTCCCCGGCAGCGGCCTTGTACGCCTCCTCGTTCTCCAGGGTCCTGTCCGCCAGCAGCCTGGCAAAGCGTTTGGTCTCATTGCCCATTGCCTCCTGGAACTTGTAACAGGCCAGGTTGTCGTCCATGATTGCGCTCACATTGTCGATGAATATGTAGGCCACCTTTATATTCAGGAAAATGGAGGCGGCCATGATGATTCCCACGCTCCCGATAATCACATAAAGCTTCCTGCGCAGGTTCATCTGATACCATATGGCGATCAGCCTGCTTTGCATCGATTTCCACCCCATGGCTCACATCTTCCTCCTGCCTTAACGTCCTGAAGCCATACTATCTCATTGCAGGAATTCCTGTCAAGGGATTTCCATTTATCGGCATCATTGACACCCACATTTCGCCATGCTATACTCAAATTCGAAACGTACACTCCAAAGAGAGGGGAATTAATGAACAGTTATGAGATCACCTGCTGCTCCACAGCAGACATGCCGCTGAGTTTTTTTGAAGAAAAGAAGATTCCATATGCATGTTTCCATTTCACCATGGACGGAATGGAATATGCGGACGATCTTGGGAAATCCATTTCCATAGACGAGTTTTACCAGAGGGTCAAGGATGGCTCGCTGCCTGTCACCTCCCAAGTAAACGCCGAACAGTATGAACAGATGTTTGAACCTATTTTAAAGGAAGGAAAGGATGTGCTTCACCTGACCCTGTCCTCCGGCATTTCCGGCACCTATAACTCCGCCATCATCGCCAGGGATGAGATGCGGGAGCGCTATCCCGAGAGGCGCATCGAGGTCATCGATTCTCTGGCCGCCTCCTCGGGCTACGGCCTTCTGGTTGAGGATGCCTGGGAGAAGCGGCAGGAGGGCTATACCTTTGACCAGCTGTATCAGTGGCTGGAGGCCCACAAGCTGGATGTGCAGCACTGGTTCTTCACCTCCGACTTAAGCCATCTAAAACGGGGCGGCCGGATCTCCGCCTCCGCTGCATTTGTGGGCGGCATGCTGAATATCTGCCCGCTGATGAACATCAATTGTGAGGGAAAGCTGATTCCCAAGGACAAGATCCGCGGCAAGAAGAAAGTGTTCCGCGAGATTGTAAACCGCATGAAGGAGCACGCTGCGGACGGAGAGAACTACTCCGGCCGATGCTACATTTCCCAGTCCGCCTGCATGGAGGATGCCAGGGAGGTGGCCGCACTGGTGGAGGAGACCTTCCCCCGCCTGGACGGCCCTGTGAGAATCAATGACATCGGCACAGTGATCGGTACCCACACAGGACCGGGCACAGTCGCCATGTTCTATTGGGGCAGCAACCGCAAAGAGCAGCAGGGATAAATGACCGCCAAAGGGC
>URUZ01000211.1 GCA_900551225.1 uncultured Clostridium sp. | reverse complement strand
GTTTTTATAAAAGCCCTTATCTACCGTAGAGAACATATCGAACACCTCCTTTAACTCTCTTTTTGTTTCATTCGCTAAAACCATTTTTACTAACGTCCCTGCCGTTCCAGTTAAAGAATTGGCGCTGCCAACGTCCATTTTAGTCATATCCTTTGCAATATTTATCTCATAGCTATCGTGTGTAAAAATATGGTCCGATGATATAATACAGAATGTATCTACTGACCTTGACGAAAAAAATATGCCTTCTCCGGAATGGGAATCTGCATCAGTAGTAAATTTACCTGTAAATAGTCCTACCATTGCGTCATCAATACTTGCATTTTTACCATCCTTATCAAAAATATACTGGCGGATCTTCTCAAATATCCCTATCCCATCATCCGTTATAAAAATTGATGTATTTATAAGATTCCTATCAATCATACAGCTAATACGTTTTGCATGTGAATGTTCTATGGCATTATTCATAATTTCAGTAAATACATACTTCCAAATCTTTTCAACATTGCTAGGGAGCGCCTTTAATAAAGGGTAAACATCTTCCTCATAGATGATATCTTCCTCTAAATTCATTTGTTCAGGAAAATAGTGAAAGAACTTTCTTTCTACTATCAATTCGTATCCAGAAGGATTTGTAACAGATTTCTGTACTGTTCCTTCATCTATATATTGTTGTATATATCTGCGTATGGTTGTTTTGGATACATCAAATGTTTCACTCGCCTTTAATACAATGTTTACTTTTCTCTTATCAATCTGATGTAATAAATACCTCTTAATTTTCTCCCGGACGTTCTTATTCAAAGACATAACTCACCTCCAATTGACCATGCCCATACAGATCACCAAAAAGAACTATAATCTTCTATATAGAAACTATATCACACCATAACCAGCAACGCAACAATTTATATCTTTAAGTCAAATAGCAGCAGAACTCTGCCGCCAACAGAAAAAGCAGCGCTCTCTCTCCCTCTCACAGGCAGAAAAAACGCTGCTCAATATACACCTGATACCCTGCCTCACCAATCAGCTCAGCCTGTGAATAAACAGCCCGCTGCGCAGCTTCGGCTCAAACCAGGTAGACTTTGGCGGCATCAGAAGCCCCGCATCCGCCACCTTAAGAAGTTCTTCAATGGAGGTGGGGTACATGGAGAAGGCCACAGCCATATCCTCTGACACTCTGCGCTCCAGCTCGCCCAAGCCGCGGATTCCGCCGATAAAATCGATGCGCTTGTCAACCCTTGGGTCTCCTATGTTCAGCACCGGGCCCAGCAGCTGGTCCTGAAGCACAGACACATCCAGACCCTTCACCGGGTCGTCGCTGAGGCACTCCTCCCTGGCGGTCAGCTTGAACCAGATTCCGCGCAGAAACATGCCGAAGGTCCCCTTCTCCTGGGGTGCAAATGCCTCTGCTCCCAGCTCCTCCACCTCAAACTTCTCCGACACCGCCCTGACAAATCCGGCCGGGTCCATGCCGTTTAAATCCTTCACCACACGGTTGTAGGGCAGGATCATCAGCTGGTTGTCTGGAAACAGAACGGACAGGAAGTAGTTGAACGGCTCTTTCCCCGTGTAATTGGGATTCTCAGCCCGCCGCTTCAGACCCACCTTCACCGCGGAGGCGGCCCTGTGGTGCCCGTCCGCGATATAAGTAGCGGGAATCTCCGAAAATGCGGTCCTGATATCATGGACCAGGCCCAGATCATCCACCTTCCACACCTTGTGCCCCACTCCGTCCTCAGATACAAAATCATACAATGGCGTCCTGCCCACTATCATGGACATGATGCGGTCCAGCATTTTAAAGTCCCTGTATGCCAGGAAGATGGGGCCGGTCTGGGCGTCCGTGGTATCCACATGGCGTATCCGGTCAATCTCCTTGTCCTCCCTGGTGTTCTCATGCTTCTTGATCGTTCCGTTTAAATAGTCGTCAATAGAGCTGCAGCCCACGATTCCCGTCTGGCTGCGGCCGTCCATGGTAAGCTGGTAAATGTAGTAGCAGGGCGAAACGTCCTGGACAAAGGTGCCGTCCGTGATCCGCGCATCCAGCAGTTCTCTGGCTTTGTCATAGACCCTGTCGTCATAGGTATCCACTTCCTCAGGAAACTGGGTCTCCGCCCTGTCAATATTCAAAAAAGACAGCGGATTGCCTGCCACTGCCTGGCAGGCCTCCCTCCTGTTATACACATCATAAGGCAGGGCGGCAACCCGAGCCGCCGCCTCCTCCTTTGGTCTGATACATAAAAATGGTCTTACTGCCGTCATCTGTATTTACCTCCTCACCCCTGTCTATTTCACCACACGCACGCGCAGAACCCCTTTGATGGCGTTCAGTTTCTGGATGGTAACCGGCTCCGGCTCATTTTCCAGATCCAGCATGGTGTAGGCGTATTGATCCCGGCTCTTATTGGTCATATCGGAAATGTTCACGCCCTGGTCTGCCAGGATTCCCGTAATCTGCCCGATCATGTTGGGGATATTCATGTGCAGCACAGCCACGCGGCTCACGGTCTGGCACACGCCCATATCGCAGTTTGGATAATTGACGGAATTTTTGATATTTCCGTTCTCCAGGTAATTGGTCAGCTCCTTCACTGCCATCTTGGCGCAGTTGTCCTCCGCCTCTGAGGTGGAAGCGCCCAGATGTGGGATCACTATGGTGTTTTTCATATGTACGGACGTGATGTTGGGGAAGTCGGTCACATAGCGGTGCACCTTGCCGCTCTCAAGGGCCTCCGCCATATCCGCCTCGTTTACCAGGATATCCCTGGCAAAGTTCAGCACAACCACGCCGTCCTTCATCTCATCCAGCTTTTCCCTGTTGATCATGCCCTTGGTGCTGTCCATCAGCGGCACATGGACGCTGATATAGTCGCACTCCTGGTAAATGGTGTCCACGCTGGTTATATGCTTGACGTCCCTGCTCAGCATCCAGGCTGCGTTAACTGAGATGTAGGGATCATAACCATACACCTCCATGCCCAGTGCCGCACCTGCGTTGGCAACTTCCGCACCGATGGCCCCCAGGCCGATCACACCCAGCTTTTTGCCCTTGATTTCACAGCCGGCAAATGCCTTCTTGCTCTTTTCCGTGGCCTTGGAGATATCCGCATTTTCTGCATTCTCCCTGCACCACTCGATGCCGCCGGTCAAATCCCTGGAAGCCATCAGCATTCCGGCAATCACCAGCTCCTTCACGCCGTTTGCGTTGGCTCCAGGCGTGTTGAACACCACGATACCGTTCTGTGCGCAGGTGTCCAGAGGGATATTGTTCACTCCCGCTCCGGCCCTGGCAACCGCCAACAGGCTCTCCGGCATATCCAGGTCATGCATGGAGGCGCTGCGCAGCAAAACACCCTCCGCCTCCGCGAAACTGTCTGTCATCACGTAGTCCGCCGGAAAACGGTCTGTGCCGCATTTGGCGATTGGGTTTAAGCAATGGATCTTTTTCATAATCTTCTCTCCTCCTTGTTACGAGCACTTAGCGCCTGTATTTTAGGCGCTTACGTGCGATACATGTCATCCTTACTTAGTGAGGTATTTACGAACTTAGTAAGGTGGCTCGTTACGAGCACTTAGCGCCTGTGCTTCTCCTCAAAATCACCCATAAATTCAACCAGCTTTTTAACACCTTCCATGGGCATCGCATTGTAGATACTGGCTCTCATGCCGCCTACGCTGCGGTGGCCCTTCAGGTTCTCCAGGCCTGCCGCCTTGGATTCCTTAACAAAGAGGGCATCCAGCTCCTCGTCCCCGGTGACAAAGGGAACGTTCATTAAGGACCGGTCCTCCTTCACCACAGTTCCCTTAAACATGCTGCTCTGATCCAGGAAATCGTACAGCAGCTTCGCCTTCTCCTCATTGTAGGCCTTCATGGCTTCCAGGCCGCCTCTGGCCTTCAGCCATTTAAACACCTTGCCGCAGATATAGATCCCGTAGGTAGGCGGCGTGTTGTACATGGAACCTGCATCCACATGGGTCTTGTAACGCAGCATGGTGGGGGTTCCCTCCAGCACATCCTCTGTCACCAGATCCTCCCTTGCAATCACAATCACTGTACCCGCCGGTCCCACATTCTTCTGGGCGCCTGCGAAGATCAGGCCGTACTTAGTCACATCCACCGGCTCAGATAAGAAGCAGGAGGACTGGTCCGCCACCAGCAGTTTCCCTTTTGTGTTGGGAAGGGTTTTAAACTTTGTGCCGTAGATCGTATTATTTTCACAGATGTATACGTAATCCGCGTTCTCTGAGATCGCCAGGTCAGAGCAGTCCGGAATGTAGCTGAAAGTCCGGTCCGCGCTGGAAGCCACTGCATTTGCCGTTCCATACATCTTCCCTTCGGAATATGCCTTCTTGGCCCACTGTCCTGTGATGATGTAGTCCGCTACCTTGTTTTTCATCAGGTTCATGGGTACCATGGCAAACTGCTGTGAAGCTCCGCCCTGCAGAAACATGACTTTATAATTGTCCGGAATATGTAACAGATCCCGCAGGTCTGCTTCAGCTTCGTCGATGATCTGCTGATACGCCTTAGATCGGTGGCTCATCTCCATCACTGACATTCCGGTTCCTTTGTAATCCATCATCTCTGCTGAAGCTTCCGCCAGAACCTCCTCCGGCAATACCGCCGGCCCTGCCGAGAAATTGTAAACTCTGCTCATTTCGCGCTCCTCCTTCAAATTCTTGTACTGCGTTGCGTATGTCTGGTATCTGTTATCTATGTATACACAGATGACTCCCCCATATGCGGGCTTGCCGTAAAAAAGGCCTGCATAATAGGGAAGTCATCTGACTATACGCTGAATACTGCCGCCTTTATCAACCGCCGGACGCTTTATTGTTGTAAAACATTAACGTCCCCGAATTGTTAAAGACTATCATACACTGTTTTTAATTTATTTTCAAGTCTGTATCGTCAAAAGCATCTGCAATGGGCGCGCCTGGCGAAACCATTGGGAATACCTTGTCGTCACAGCTCACCTGGCAGTCAATGACCACCGGACCGCCGTAGGCCATGGCCTCCTTTAAGACTGTGGCCAGCTCCTCCTTCTGTGTCACACGGTAAGCCTTCACACCCAGGGCCTCAGACAGCTTTACGAAATCCACTGAATCATTGAGCACGGTCTGGGAATAGCGTTTCCCATAGAACAGGGTCTGCCACTGGCGCACCATGCCCAGCACATGGTTGTTGACGATCACTTCAATCACCGGGATATTGTAACGGGAGGCTGTGGCCAGCTCATTCATGTTCATGCGGAAGCAGCCATCGCCTGCTATATTGATAACCGTCCTGTCAGGGCAGCCCATCTTGGCTCCCAGCGCAGCGCCCAGGCCGTAGCCCATGGTTCCCAGCCCGCCTGAGGTCAGCAGGGTTCTGGGTTTGTGGTAGTTATAATACTGGGCAGCCCACATCTGATGCTGGCCAACCTCGGTGACAATGATTGCATCATCATCTGTCATCTCATCTATGGTCTGCACGATGTAAGGGCCGGTCATCAGGCTCTTGTCATAGCGCAGGGGATACATATCCTTCATGCGCTCAATATGGGCGATCCACTCATCGTGGTTCACCGGATCAAGGCGGGCGTTAAGCTTGCGCAGAATCACCTTCACATCGCCGATGATGCTGGCATCCACCTTAATATTCTTGTTGATCTCAGCCGGGTCTACATCCAGTTGGAGAAGCTTGGCGTTCTTGGCAAACTTGGAGGCGTTGCCTGTCACGCGGTCCGAGAAACGGGCTCCCACCACGATCAGCAGATCTGCCTCAGTGATCCCGAAGTTGGACGTCTTGGTGCCATGCATCCCCACCATACCGGTGTACAGCTCATCGCTTCCGTCAAATGCGCCCTTGCCCATGAGACTGTCCGCCACCGGCGCCTGGATCTTGTGGGCAAATGCACGCAGCTCATCGGAAGCGTTGGCGATCACCGCGCCGCCGCCCACGAATATAAATGGCTTGCGGGCATTGCGGATCATCTCCACCGCCCGGTCCATGGCCTCCTCGGTGATGGTATCGCTCTGGCGCACGATCTCCTCCGGCACCTGGTACTCATACTCACAATTGGCGGCAGTCACATCCTTGGTGATATCCACCAGCACCGGGCCCGGTCTGCCTGTCTGGGCGATGGTAAATGCCCGGCGGATGACCCTGGCCAGCTTTGTCACGTCCTTTACAATAAAGTTGTATTTGGTGATGGGCATGGTCACACCAGTGATATCGATCTCCTGGAAACTGTCCTTGCCCAGCAGGCTGTTGGTCACGTTGCAGGTGATGGCTACCACTGGCACGGAATCCATGTAAGCCGTGGCAATCCCCGTCACCAGGTTGGTTGCGCCGGGGCCGGAGGTGGCCAGACACACGCCCACCTTTCCCGTGGCTCTGGCATAGCCGTCCGCCGCATGGGAGGCTCCCTGTTCATGGGAAGTCAGGATATGGGTGATATCGCCCTGATGCTGATAAAGCGCATCGTAAATATTCAGAATGGCTCCGCCCGGATATCCGAATACGGTGTCAACGCCCTGCTCCTTTAAGCACTGTATTACAATCTCTGCTCCTGTCATCTTGCTCATATATCCTGCACTCCTTTTCTAACACGTTTGTATGGACATTCCGGGTCTCCCCGGTTCTGCCTGTATTTCTCCCGCCTACTTTACTTCCAGCACCGCGCCGCGGTCGGCTGAAGTCACCAGGGACGCATACCGCGCCAGATAACCGCTGGTCACCTGTGGTGTGGGGGCGCTCCATTTTGCCTTTCTGGCCGCCAGTTCCTCATCAGATACTTTTACATCCAGCCTGTGGTTGTCAATATCAATGGAGATGATGTCCCCCTCTTCCACCAGTGCAATGGGCCCGCCCACCTGGGCTTCAGGACACACATGGCCAATGGAAGCGCCTCTGGAAGCGCCGGAGAACCGTCCGTCCGTAATCAGGGCCACCGTAGACCCCATTCCCATTCCCGCAATGGCGGAGGTGGGATTTAGCATCTCGCGCATGCCGGGGCCGCCCTTGGGTCCCTCGTAACGGATCACCACCACATCGCCCGGCACGATGCTGCCGCTCTTGATGGCGTCAATCGCGGCCTCCTCACAGTTAAACACCCTGGCCGGCCCCTCATGCTGCAGCATCTCAGGCGCAACTGCGGAGCGTTTCACAACCGCTGAACCCGGCGCCAGGTTCCCGCTGAGAATGGCGATGCCGCCTGTCTCACTGTAGGGGTTCTCCACCGGCCGGATCACATCCGGGTTCAGGTTCTCACATCCCTTAATATTCTCGCCCACGGTCTTGCAGGTGACGGTCATGCAGTCCAGATTCAGAAGTCCCTTCTTGCTGATCTCATTCATCACCGCGTAGATGCCGCCGGCCTCATTCAGATCTTCTATGTAGGTAGCTCCCGCCGGCGCCAGATGGCACAGGTTGGGGGTCTTGGCGCTGATCTCATTGGCGATCACCGGATTCAGCTCCACACCCGCCTCATGGGCGATGGCCGGAAGATGCAGCATACTGTTGGTAGAACAGCCCAGAGCCATATCCATGGTCAGTGCATTGATAAATGCATCCTTTGTCATAATGTCTCTCGGACGGATTCCCTTCTTATACACCTCCATCACCTGCATGCCCGCGTGCTTCGCCAGCTTGATACGCTCTGAATATACGGCGGGAATGGTGCCATTCCCCTTCAGTCCCATTCCCAGGACCTCGGTCAGGCAGTTCATGCTGTTGGCTGTGTACATACCGGAGCAGGAGCCGCAGGTGGGGCAGGCCTTGTTCTCGAACTCCTTCACATCCTCCTCGCTCATAGTTCCTGCCGCGTAGGAGCCAACTGCCTCAAACATGCTGGACAGACTGGTCTTATGACCCTTCACATGCCCTGCCAGCATGGGACCACCGCTGACAAATACAGTGGGAATATTAATTCTGGCAGCGGCCATCAGCAATCCCGGTACATTCTTATCACAGTTGGGAACCATCACCAGCGCATCAAACTGATGGGCCAGAGCCATACATTCCGTAGAGTCTGCGATCAGATCCCTGGTCACCAGAGAATACTTCATCCCGATATGTCCCATGGCGATGCCGTCACACACAGCGATTGCGGGGAACACCACCGGCGTTCCGCCTGCCATGGCCACGCCCAGCTTCACTGCGTCCACAATCTTATCCAGGTTCATATGTCCGGGGACGATCTCATTATAAGAACTTACAATGCCTACAAGAGGCTTCTTCATCTCCTCCTCCGTCATGCCAAGGGCATTAAACAGAGATCTGTGGGGTGCCTGCTGCATCCCGGTCTTAACCGCATCACTCTTCATCTTTCTACCTCCTGCTGTAATTTATCCAATCTGTCCGCAGATCAGGTCGCCCATCCGGGCCGTACCCACCTGCTCACAGCCATCTGACATAATATCACCGGTGCGGTAGCCCGCCTTCAGCACCGCCTGCACCGCCTGCTCAATAGCGTCCGCCTCCTGATCCAGATCAAAAGAATACCTGAGCATCATAGCCGCCGACAGCACCGTTGCAATGGGATTGGCCACATCCATGCCCGCAATATCAGGTGCTGATCCATGGCTCGGCTCATACATGCCGAATTTCCCTTCATTCATGCTGGCTGAGGACAGCATACCGATGGACCCGGTTATCATACTGGCCTCATCCGACAGAATATCGCCAAACATATTCTCCGTCAGGATCACGTCAAACTGCCCCGGATTCATCACCAGCTGCATCGCACAGTTGTCAACCAGCATATGGGTCAGCTCCACCTCCGGATAATCCTTCGCGACCTCCTCCACAACCTTTCTCCACAGTCTGGAAGAATCCAGCACGTTGGCCTTGTCCACACTGATCACCTTTTTACGGCGCTTCATGGCAATGTCAAAGCCCTTTACAGCAATCCTGCGGATCTCGTTCTCATTATATGTAAGAGAATCCATGGCCGTCATCACGCCGTCCACTTCCCTGGTCCAGCGGTCTCCAAAGTAAATGCCGCCGGTCAGCTCCCTCATGATCACCATATCAAACCCGTCCCCGATAATCTCCTTTTTCAAAGGGCAGGCCTCCGCCAGCTCCTTATACAGGTAGGCCGGTCTGATATTCGCGAACAGATTCAGCCCCTTGCGGATCGCCAGAAGCCCTGCCTCAGGCCTCATATTCGGCGGCACATCATACCATCTGGAGTTCCCCACATTGCCGCCCACAGCTCCCAGCAGCACCGCGTCGCTCTTCTTAGCCGTCTCCAGAGCTTCATCCGTCAGCGGCACCCCATAAGCATCTATGGAGCAGCCCCCCATCAAAACCTCCGTATACTCAAACCGGTGTCCAAACACTTCACCGACCCGGCCCAGAACCTTCCTGGCTTCCCTCACAATCTCCGGTCCAATGCCATCTCCCGGAATCACGACTATATTATAACTCATTTTCATATCCCCTTTTTTCTTCATTCTCTTTGGTTATGTCACTTCAACCAAATACAGTTTCATTCAATCATATCTCATTTC
>URUZ01000210.1 GCA_900551225.1 uncultured Clostridium sp. | reverse complement strand
TTTATCGCTTAATTTTATTCTTTTTATTCAAATTATTTGTATTGTTTTTTATTTTTTACCGCTAACTTTTTTTCTGCAAAACTACATTGAATTTGCCCACAAAAAAAGAGTGAAAAAGACTATACCTTTTTCACTCTTCCTTATCAGTAACTTCTACGCGCAGTACTTTGCGCACTTTCGAATGTTGACCATCGTAAAACACCGCCCCGCAGCTTCCAATCAGCCACAGGGCGGTACATATTATGATTTTACATCTTCGCTGTCATCTCCGCTTTCGCCCTCATCCATAACCACACTCCAGGCTTCATCCTGCTTGATATCCCAGTTTTCTGCCTGGTCTGCCTCCGGCAGGTTCTCAACCGCCGTGGCATTGGCCATCTCGCGGTTCAGCTCCTCGTCCTTGGCCCGGACCATTTCACGCTTTGATCTGCGTTTTGAAGCCTTGGACATCTGCTGGCTGGCCTTCTGCACAGCCCGCTCCGTATTCCGGCGCAGGGCATCCTGGATATTCTCCCAGTCAGCTTTGTGGGACTGGCCGGACTTCCCGCTCTGGGATGGCTCCCCGGCGTTATCCCGGGCCTCACCCTCTGCGGGCTGCTCCGGCTCCTCGCGCTTCCAGCGGATTACCACCCGGAACAAGTCTCCCTCGATTCCGATCTCCATAGTGCCGCCCTGGATCTCCGTAAAGCTTCTGGCAATGGCCAGGCCAAGCCCGGAGCCCTCGGTGTTGCGGGATTCATCCCCCCGCACAAAGCGGTCTGTCAGCTCCGTGGGCAGTACCGTCAGCTCCGCAGCGGAAATATTGCGCATTGCAATGGTCACATATCCGTCCTCCCCAGCCCTGGCCTCAATGTAGGCCCTGGTTCCGGACATACCGTACTTGGTAATGTTCACCAGCAGGTTTTCAAAAATCCTGTAGGTCTTTTGGCTGTCCAGCAGAAGGATCACTTTCTCCTCAGGCAGGCTCCATCTAAAGTCCACGCCGCAGCTCTCCAGCTTGTCGGCCAGCTCCAGGCGCACCTGTTTTAACAGGCTTACGATATCCACCTGGCCCAGGTTCAGGGTCACGGCGCCGCTGCTGGCCTTGCTGACCTCGAACAGATCCTCGATCAGCACCTTCAGCCGCATGGATTTCTGATCCAGCACGGAAATGTAGGAATTGCGCTCCTCCTCCGTGATGCCCGGCTGCTTCAGCAGGTTTACATACGTTATGATCGCTGTCAACGGCGTCTTCAGGTCATGGGATACATTGGTGATCAGCTCGCTCTTGGTCCGCTCGCTCTTCACCTCCTGATCCACCGCTTTCTTAAATCCAAGGCGGACCCTGGCCAGCTGCTCCTTCAGGGGATTGAATACCCCCAGATCTTCCTCTATCTCCACATCCAGGTTCCCCTCAGCCATCTTGTTGATGGCTTCCAGAAGGCGGTTGTATTTATCCTGGGTCTGATTCCAGTATTTCTGAATCATGAAAAACAGTACAAAGGAGTAGATAATCAGGGCTCCGATTCCCAGGAACCACAGACAGGAAATCAGGGACAGGATAATGAAATTGGCTATCACCGCTTTCCCGATTGCCCGGCTGGATCTGGAGTGCCAGTCCGTATCATTAAATGGGTTGAGACAGCGCACCAGCCAGCGTTTCACCCAGCAGCAGAAACGTCCCAGCCAGGTCCGCTCTGTGATATAGTGCCAGAGTCCCAGGCTGAATACGGCCCGCAGACAGGTGATTCCCCAGTAAAACATGCCGAACATCACGGCCCAGAACAACAGGTTGAGGCTCCATACTCCGATATTGGCAGCCAGGGGATCAAGGCCCACTTTAACCAGCTCCGCCCGGAGCAGCCCGTTTGCCGTGGACGCCATCAGGCCGCCCGGTATCGTTCCCTCCCCCAGGACCATCAGCCACAGCATGCCCAGCATACATACCGGTTCAAAGTTCACTCTGCACAGCACGCTCCGCCCGATCTGCAGACTCTTAAAGGCCGGCAGAACCAGCGCCAGAATCATCAGCAGCCCGGAAATGCAGAAGGCCGCCATATAGTAACCGGTATCCCGGGTAAAATCATAGCTGTCCAGCTCCGGCTCTGCATTCTTGGAAATGTACGCTCCGAATTCCACAGGTTTATATTTAAATGTAAACTCCACATTCTTCGGGCCGGAAAATGCCACTCCGCTCTCCTGGTAACTCGGAGAGATCCTCTGGATAAACGGATCATAGAACTCATACCAGTTCAAAGCCTGCCCCAGTACATTGGGGTCCTGTATCATCCCTTTGATGGATGAGGGCACTACCTTCATGGCACCGGACTGGCCAAAGTTTACAGTAAACATCACCTCGTCATCTGCCAGGCTGCCAAAATACTGCTGCGGATCTGTCACATTGCTGCGCAGGACCGCACCGTCCGTACTCTTCATCTGATATTTTAGCCGCCCGGAATACTGCTGGGCCATCTGCTTCCAATCCTGGCCTGCAGAATCCGCAGCCTCCTTGATGGACTGATAATAGCCCAGATCATAGGACAGGTCCGAGTAGGCCACTTCTGATGCAATACTCTGATCAGAGCCGTCATCCGTGACTATTTCATTTTGCGCGCCGTATGTTTCCTCGCGGGCCTCCTTCAGTTTTTCTTCCAGCTCCGGAAGAAATACCTGGGACGGAGTCAGCATCCTGCCCTCTTCCTCCTGCAGCTGCTCTCTCCAGGCCTGGTAGCTTGCATTCATCACCTGAAGGGCCACATCCTCTTCCACCAGGTTATTCTGCTCTCTCCAGGTGTCATTTTGCTTCTTTGAAATCCATGCCCTGTCCTCCAGATAAGGATAAAGGGCCACCATGGCCGACGAGGCCAATGCCACCGCCAGCAATATGATGACGATGCCCAGGCTATGCCTGTTTTTCGATTTTATATCCAACTCCCCACACCACCTTTACGTATTTTGGTTCTTTTGGGTTCACTTCGATTTTCTCCCGGATGTTGCGGATGTGCACCATCACTGTGTCGGTGTTCACCGCCCGCTCGTTCCACACGCGCTCATAGATTTCCTCTGCCGGAAACACCCTGCCCGGACTCTGCAGCAACAGCAGCAGAATCTTGTACTCTATAGGCGTCAGCTTCACCGGCTTGTCGTCCACCGTGACCTCCACGGTCTCCTCGTTGACCTCCAGTCCGCCCAGTCTGTGAATCTTGGGGTTATCCGCCTGCTGCCTGTTCAGCCGTTCCATAAAACGCCTGTACCTGCGCAGCTGGGAATTCACCCGCGCCAAAAGTTCCATGGGGGTAAAGGGTTTGGTGATATAGTCATCCGCTCCCATGTTCAGTCCCAGGATCTTATCCACTTCCTCCGACTTGGCCGACAGGAATATCACCGGAAAATCATATTTCTCGCGCAGCTTCACTACCATGGTGATTCCATCCATCCTCGGCATCATCACATCCACCACGGCCAGCTGGACCTCTTCCCGTTCCAGAATCGCCAGCCCTTCCACACCGTCAGCGGCCTGGAATACCTGATAACCCTGGCTCCGCAGAAAAATCTCAACTCCCTCTCTGATTTCCTTGTCATCTTCCACAAGCAGTATCCGTTCTGCTTCCATACTCATATCCCTCCTGTTTACATTCAATATCCTATCAGCCAAATCAAAAATCCTTCGACAGAAAAAGTAAAAGATTTTCTAAAGTTTTATTGTAGCATTTATTAAGTCAATATACAAACACCGGCGGGCATTTCCTGGTATTACCTGAAACGGCGGCCGCAGTATAACGGTGATTTCCCGTTTAAACTGCGGAACATTATTTTACATAAATAGCCTTGTCAAATGTCCGGTGATACGGTATAATGCTCTTAATTACTCGTAAATATCAAAAGTAATTAAGCTAGAACCCTTTGCGGTTATGAGGAGGGAAAAAGTAAAAGTACCTATGAGTGATTTGTACACAAGATTTATGGAATGGGCCATGCCTTACCTGCAGGCTAACTGGCAGCTTACTATAATTGCAGCAGGCGCATTATTTCTGCTCGGCGCAATTTTTCGCTGGAAATGGGTATGCGACCCCCAGGGCGAGAATACGCTGGGATTCCGGGCTTTCGTTTATCGGAACTTTGGAGAAAAAGGGTATCGTGTCATTCAAGGTATGGGCGGCGCCGTCATTATCTTGTGCGGCGTGGTGCTGTGGGTACTGATGTAAGACGCTTGTACGTCTTTCACAAAATACATAAAAAGGAGTTTAGTATAATGGGACTGTTTGGATTTAACCCACTGAAAGAAGCCGGCGGCTGGGAGGCCGCTATGACTGAGGAAGAAATTAAGAAAATGGAAAAGGAGGGCTATGACATGTCCTCCGTCCGCGCAAAACAGGTGGACATGGCCGCCCAGGAGGAAGCCGGGGAGGCCGCTTTTGCACAGCGGCGCAAAGATACCGCTGTCCTCACCGATCTGAACAAACTAGTATCCTACCGCTCCACACCCAGGAGTACCGAGAGCGGCTTTTTCAGGGATGTGGCCGGGAAGGCGCCTCTTTTCGGGAAGGACAAATGGAGGGAGAAGTTTGCCAACGCCCCCCTGATTTATGGCGCAGTTGTTCAGGCCAACAGCGCCCTGTGGCTCCCCGGACAGGAGGAATATCTGCCCGCGGTCTTTGTGTTCGCACTGGACAGCGCCCATATATACAACGTAGAGTGGCTGACTGCCACGGCAAAGGCCATCAGTGAAATGAAGGATAGTGCCGATGTCCCCGCCGACAGCCGGGAGTTCATCGGCATCCTGCGGGACGACCAGAGCGAGTTCTGCTTCCCGTTGGGCGCTTCCCTCGCCGCCGGCGCGGATGCATGGTGCGTAACCTATAAATTCGACAAACAGAACATCTTGCCCGGCAGCCGTCTGCCGGAGGACGGGATCGTACCGTTCCTGCTGGAAACCCGGCCGAAAAAGCAGCTGCCCATCCAGCTGGCCCCAATCCCCGGAACATATTATCAAGCGTGACCTTCCCCCCTGTCCCATGGCAGGGGGTATTAAACCCTTTCTTCTATATAAGATCTTTTCGTTTTAGATAAAACAGCCTGGAGAAGTAATCTCCCTGCCTCTCTTTGGATACCTCCGGCAGACCCGAAGATGTATCCGACACGCTGAGTCCCACGTACATCAGCTCATCCCCGAAATGCCCGCCCAGGTCGGCATTTCCCCCTGCAAACGGTTCCTTCACCATGTAGTCCCACGTCCCGGCCAGCCCTTCCAGCCGAATCCGCTCGAAGGGTCCGTGAACCGGCTCCAGTATCCGGTAGTAAGCGGCCAGCGCTTCCGTGCGGTCCGGCGACACCACCATCCAGGCGGAAGAATTGTGCAAAAAGGGGTTTTTGAGCCTGTAGAATGTTCCGAACTGGATCAGTTCCCTGTGCTCCTTCATAAATGCCACCTGTTCCCTGATCTTCTCAAGCTGCTGAGGTCCAGGACCGTGATATCCAGCTCATAGCCAAAGGTGCCAGTAATCCTTCCATGGGGTAATCTGTATGTCCGCCTTGATTCCAGTCTCATTGGTAAAGTCATTCATAATCTGCTTCAGTCCCGGCTCCTGGTTCTTATCCCAGATCGCAACCGTCAGCGTGACATCCGAGCCCGGGGCCGCTTCCGTATTCCCCGCCGCTCCGCCGCAGGCTGCCAGTAAAGTTATTAACAGAAAATTACGCTCTGGGGATTGGGCGAGATTAAAAGATGGGGGAGGCAAAGAAAAAAGCCGGAAGGAGACAGATTAAATCACCTCTGTCTACTCCCAGCCCTCTAACAATATTTCAAACTCTTTACTTCTGCATAATATGAATAGCAAAACCACCATACTCGCCGTCAATATAGACGTTTTTCAACCTGCCGTCATCATTATAAGCGGCCGTTTCCATCTTAAAGGCAAATCCCTTCTCCTTCAATTCTTCCACAGCGGCAGTCAAATCCGGCGTACGCATGGCGATATGGCCATTTTTTCCCAGGAAAGGAGCTTTCATACATTCGAAGTAGGGACCGCCGAATTCGGACTTCTGCCCGTGGCGGGGTTCCAGATTAAACATCATGCTCAGAAGCTGCGCCAGCTGCTCTGCTTCTTCTGCATTGGGGGTATTAATACCAATATGCTCCAGCTCAAATTTGTTTTTCATACTCATACCTCTTTCTTTGAAATGTTTCCCCTTACATCGGGAACATAAGCAGCGAACCGGCTGTCAGAGCGATCAGACGGATAAAATACTGGGGAATCGTAAACTTCCAAAACTCCGTAATCTTGTAGTTTCCAACACCCATGACCATGGCAGGCATACCGTCAATGGGAAGGAAATGTCCGCACCATCCGGATACGACGATTGCACATGCAGCGGCGGTAGGATCAAGGCCAAGGTTTGTGCAGGTAGCTATCGCAAGAGGTGCGAATACATAAACCGTGCCGATGGTGGAACCGGTCATTGTCGCAAGCACGCTGGTGAGAATGCAGAACACGAGGATCATGATGAACGGATTGATGCTGGCTCCCAGCATACCCGCTACAGTGGAACCCACCAGGTCTGTAAGGCCGGTGCTTCCAAGCGCGTCGGCTACGCCGATTACGCCTGCCGACATCAGGATGATGGGCGCGCTGATGGCATCCCGGATCTCCTTGAAGTCCATGACGCCGATGACCAGAAGGACTGCAACGGACAGGCCGGGGATTGCATAACCTGCATCGCCAAGGCTGCTCTGAAGGATCATGCCCACAACCGCTGCCACGAAGGCAACATATGTAACCTGTTCCTTCCACTTGGGAAGGGTGGAAACTGCTGCTCCCTGGACCTTAACTTCATCGGTCGCCTCAGCTATGGGATGGTCAGGCAGAAACTTATACTGAATCAGGCAGTTAACCAGGAAACCAAGTGAAAGGGCAACGTTAACTGCCGCGAACTTAGCCACCGGAACCTCCGCAATGACCCCTGCGCTGTTCAAAACTGCCAGCACGATACCATACTGTAATGCGGTGTTAAACGGAATTAAGGGATGGTTTGCTGCAAATCCGGCGGTCATAATGACCTTGGACGGGGGCAGCTTCTTGCTGTAGGGCAAGGTTGAAAGCAAGCCGATGGTCAAAACGTAGTAAGCGGTGGAGCCGGTACCGAACATACTGCAGCCTAACATAACGATGAGGATCATCAGCACATACGCCTTGAAGCCTCCCTTGTTCGCCATGTTGAACATCGTGCTTTTGAAGGTGGTAATGAAGCTGGTCTTCTGAAGTGCTGCTATGATTGCCATAAACTCAGCTTATCTGTCATGATCAGAATGACCATAAACACTGTGATTGCTAAAGCAATAATCATTTGAGGTGTCATATTATTTTCCTCCTATCCTTTCCTGGGACCATACTTTTGCACAATTTAATATGCGTTTTGTTTAAACCAATTATATAAGATGCCGTTCAGCATAACAACAAAAGACATGATTTCATATGTTTTATTTAGAAACAAGTTTGTATTATTTATAATTTATATACTGAATTGTGTCAATATTTGAAACGCTATTGAGAAAAATAGAAAAATCCGTTTCAAATTAAAACGCATGTGGGTAATTCTGTGTAGAACAGAGAATCCCGTTCTCGGGATTCTCCGCCTGGGTTGGGTCGCTTCGGCGACATCATTCCTCACCAACCCAGTGCGATCCTCGCGGAGCGTTTTTGTTTCATAGGAGCACTTTCCTATGAAGCAAAAAAGGCGGGGACAAAAGCCCCGCCTGAAAACTGCTGATTATGCCCGGCGGCCGTCAGCCATGCGGACGGCGTAGTCAATGGCATTGACAAGGCTCAGCTCATTACTGGTACCCTTACCGGCCAGGGCGTAGCCTGTGCCATGATCCACGCTGGTGCGGATAATCGGAAGGCCCAGCGTAACATTGACGCCCTCAACTGCCTTCCACCCCTGCTTCTCGCGGTCATAGACAAAGCCAACGGTCTTTAAGGGGATGTGCCCCTGATCGTGGTACATGCATACTACGATATCGTACCAGCCGCCCAGTGCCTCGGAGAATACGCTGTCCGGCGGAATGGGTCCGACAGCGCTTATTCCTTCGGCTTTGGCCGCCTCGATGGCAGGTTTGATCTCTTCAATTTCTTCGACCCCGAACAGGCCGTTTTCACCGCAGTGGGGGTTCAGACCGGCAACAGCCACCTTTGGGTTCTCTATGCCCATATCCCTGCAGGCCTTGTGGGCAATCTGGATGACCTCAAGAACCCGGGCTTTTTTCACGCGGTCGCAGGCCTCGCGCAGGGACACATGGGTGGAAACATGGACCACACGCAGATCATGGTGCGCCAGCATCATGGTGTACTTTTTAGTGCCCGTGTAGGTGGCATAAATCTCGGTATGGCCGTCAAAGTGGGTATAGCCGTCGGATTTTTCACCGTGGCTGGCCTCCAGCGCCTTGTTCATGGCCTCTTTGTTCAGGGAGTTGGTGCAGGTTGCAGCCACCTCGCCGGCCAGCGCCAGCTCAATCACCTTTTTAACGCACTGGAACGCAGCGTTGCCGCCGTCTATGCTGACCTGTCCGATGGGAAATGTCTCCACATCGGAAATCAGCTCCAGATGCAGCACATCAATGATGCCCGGAGTGAACAGCGCATCGCCGACCTTTTCGCAGCGGTGGATCTGAATATCGGGCCGCCCCACAAAACGGGCCGCCTGTTCTATCATTTTGGCGTCTCCGACCACAATGGGACGGCAGCGGTCATAGACATCAGCATGTGCCAGCGCCTTGACGGTGATCTCAGGCCCATTGCCCGAGGGATCACCCATGGTAATGCCGACTATTGGCTTATCAGTCATGTTGTATCCCCTTTCCTAGTGCATGCCCTTGGCTTCATTTTCAGCCAGAACCTTTTTAAGAGCCTTGATCCCCTCCTCGGGCACCTGATTAAACGGAGCGCGGCAGGGTCCGACCTCATAGCCCAGCAGGCGGGTTGCGGTCTTGACAATGGTGTTGGGGTTGCCGTATTTAAAGCAGCCGCGGAAGCTCTGGATGCTTTCGTTGGCAGCCTTGGCCTCTTCAATTTTGCCCTCCATGAAGAGATTGTAGATGGAGGCCATGGTGTGGGGGTAAACATTGGCGCAGCCCGCAATCCCGCCGGTTCCGCCTGCCAGCAGGGTCCAGATGATCAGCTGGTCATTGCCGGACAGTGTGGAAAATGTTCCATTGGTTTTCTTTTTGCCTGCATCGATGTAGCCCAGGATATTGGTGAAATTACCGCTGGAATCCTTAGCGCCTACGATATTCTCAATCTCGGCCAGACGGGCCACGGTGGCGGGGGCCAGGGCATTGCCGGTGCGGGCGGGGATATTATACAGCACTATGGGCATATCCACTGCCTCAGCTACGGCCTTGTAGTGAACATACAGCTCATCCTGGCTGGCTGCCGCAAAGCTGGGGGTGATAATGGACAGCACATCTGCCCCCGACGCCTGGGCCATTTTGCTCTGTTCAATCGTCTCTTTGGTGGAAATGCAGCCGGTGCCCGCATAGACAGG
>URUZ01000209.1 GCA_900551225.1 uncultured Clostridium sp. | reverse complement strand
ATGCCCTGAACCTGATGAAAACATTTGACGTGGAATTTGCAGCCCGGGGGGCGGTGTATGACCCGAAGCATATCCGGGAGCTGAAGGGCTATATCAAAAAGGGGTTTGAGAACCAGAGGGACCAGAAGGGATTCTCCATCATTGAGGTGCTGTCCCCCTGCCCCACCAACTGGAAGATGACTCCAGTGGATTCCATGAAGAAGATTGAAGAAGAAACCACCAAGATATTCCCGCTGGGAGTCTATGTGGACAGAGGAGGTGCGCAGTAATGGCGGATATTATCATTGCCGGATTCGGCGGACAGGGGGTACTGACCGCAGGGCTGATCATGGTCAACGTGGCGGTGAACCAGGGTAAAAATGTGACCTGGACCTCCTCCTACGGCGCGGAAATGCGGGGCGGCACGGCCAACTGCAATGTTGTGATCTCCGATGAGGAGATCGGAAGCCCCTACCCAACATCCCTGGATGTGCTGATGGTTATGAACGAACCTTCCTACGACAAGTTTATTGACATGGTTAAGCCCGGCGGGACAGTGGTCATCAACAGTTCCCTGGTTAAGGGGAAAACATACCCTGATAACCTGACGGTGTACGAGGTGGCGGCCACGGATCTGGCCAATGAGCAGGGATCTCCGAGAAACGCCAACATTTACATGCTGGGAGCATTTGTAAAGGCCACTCAGATGATGGAGCCGGAATTCTTCGTGGAGCAGATGGACCGGTATTTTGCTAAAAAGGGCAGAGTCAACCCGAAGAATGCGGTCAGCTTCAATCAAGGCTTTGAGCTGGCCGGGAAAATGTAGACTGCGGGGAGGATACTATGAAACTGGATAAACTTTTGAAACCCCGTTCCATCGCCATCGTGGGAGCCAGCGAAAAGCCTGGCTTCGGCGGGGACACCACCCGCAACTTCTACCGGTTTACCAGGAAAACGGAGCGGGTATACCTGGTGCATCCTAAGTACGATACCGTGCTGGGGCACCGCTGCTATCATACTCTGGAAGAGATTGAGGACACCATCGACCTGGTGGTGATCTGCACGAACCAGAAGACTGTGCTCCCACTGCTGGACCAGGCCGCGGCCAAGGGCTGCCGGGCCGCGGTGGTGTTCGCCAGCGGCTATGGGGAGACCGGGGCGGAGGGAAAGGTGCTGCAGCAGGAGCTGGTGGAACGCTGCGGGGAGCTGGATATTGCCCTGATGGGTCCCAACTGTGCTGGCTTTGCAAACTATGTGGATGATATCTTCCTGTTTGCCTTTGAGACAGAGGAGCGGGAGCGCAGGGGGAGCATCGGCATGATCTCCCAGAGCGGACAGATTGTGCTGGCCGGACTGGATCTGCCGGGAACCAAATTCTCCTATGTGATCTCCTCCGGCAACAGCGCTAATGTGACGGTGGAGGACTACATTGATTTCCTGGTGGATGACCCGGATACAAAGGTGGTGGCCGCGTACTATGAGGGAGTGAAGAAGCCGGAGGTGCTGGTGAACGCCCTTGAAAAAGCGGCCAAAATGAGAAAGCCTGTTGTGATCTTAAAGACAGGACGCTCCGCCAAATCCAAGGAACTGGCCAGCTCCCATACAGGCAGCCTGTCCGGCTCCGACGCGGCGTTCCGGGCCATTTTAAGAAAATATGGGGCCATTGAGGCAGAGGATCTGGAGGACCTGTTCTCCATTGCCAATGCATTTGCGGCGCTGAAGGAGTACCCGGAGGGCGACCGGTATGTGTTCATGAACGTTTCCGGAGGGGAAGCGGGAGTGACGGCGGATCTGGCGGATTTAAGCGGTATCCGGCTGGCGGAGCTGACGGAGGATACCAGGGCGGCCTTAAAGGAAATGCTCCCGTCCTACGCCACGGTGAACAACCCTCTGGATATGACTGCCTCCCTGGGCTATGACAGCGGCAAGATCGCCAGGGCCTTCCGGTGCTTTTTCAAGGACCCGGGGGTGGACTGTATCTGCATGGCGTACACCATCACGCCGGAGATCTGGGACACCACGGTGAACTTCATGGTGGAGGCCATCCAGGCGGTTAACGGCGACGCGGATAAAAAGCCTATATTCTGGCTGCCGTTCATTGAACATACCAGACACCGGGAATCCGCTCAGATTCTGGAAGCGTGCGGGGTGCCGCTGCTGTTTACCGGGAAGTACGGAATCCGTGCCCTGAGCAGCCTGAACTCCTTTATGAAGTTCCGGTTTGAGGACGTGAAGGCCAGTCTGCCGGAGCGGAAGGTTACCGGCCGGTCTGCGGCATTTTCCGAGTACGATAGCAAGCAGTTTCTGGCGGACAACGGCGTTAAGGTGCCGCCCCAGGAGATTGCCGCAAGCCGGGAGCAGGCGGCAGAGGCAGCCGGGCGCATGGGATACCCCGTGGCCCTGAAGGTCCACTCCGCGGACATTATGCACAAATCGGATGTAGGCGGCGTGAAGCTGAATCTGAGGAACGCAGACGAGGTGATGGAGGCGTACACTGCCATTATGGCTGGCTGCGGCGAAAAATGCCCGGACGCCGTGATTGAGGGCGTGCTGGTCTCCCCCATGCTGAAACCGGGTATCGAGGTGATCGTGGGCGTGAACAATGATCCGCAGTTCGGTCCCATGCTGATGGCGGGATTGGGCGGTGTGTTCGTGGAGATTTTCAAGGATGTGCAGCTGGCTCCCGTGCCGTTGACGAAAAAACAGGCGCTGGATATGATTTACAAGCTGAAAGGCAGTAAGCTGCTGAACGGATACCGTGGCGGCAGCGTGTACGATGTGGAGGCCCTGGCGGAGTTCCTTGTGTCCATCTCCGATGTGGCGTCCAGACAGAAACATTTCATTAAGGAACTGGATATCAATCCTGTGTTTGTGACTGAGGACGGAGTGGAGATGGCGGACGCCCTTTTGGTGGCATATCAGTACAGTGATCAATGTGAAAGGAGAAAATGAATATGGCGGGAAATGTTATCAGTACGGATAAAGCTCCGGCGGCAATCGGCCCGTACTGCCACGGAATGCGGTGCGGTGATCTGCTGCTTACCTCAGGGCAGGTGCCCTTTTACCCGGAGACAGGCGATCTGGAGACAGATGTGGCCAAGGCAGCAACGCTTGTGTTAAATAACCTGCTGGCCGTGGTGGAAGCGGGCGGCGGAAAAAAGGAAGATATTGTAAAAATGGAGATCTTTGTGCGGGATTTGGGAGACTTTGGGATCATCAACCAGGCGTACGCTGAGTTTTTCGGAGATCACAAGCCGGCCAGATATCTGGTACAGGTGGCAGCGCTGCCGAGAGACGCTGTGCTGGAGGCGGCGGCTACGGCGTATTTAGGATAGGAATAAGATTCAGAAGGGCTGTATCAGGCAGCCCTTTTTTTTATCATTTTCACATTGCTTTTCCCAGCATTTGTCCTATAATAAAACCAGATATAGGAATGGAACAGCGAGGAGCAAAAGCCATGGACGCAGAAGAGAAAACCAGGTTGAAGGAAGAACTTGAACGGCGGATCGCCCTGATAGAGCGGCAGGATGAAACACCCATTAAGAGAATGACCCCAAGGGACTATATGATGACCGGGGCGGTGATTCTGAGCTGTCTGGCAGCTGTGGTGGGCGGATATTTCCTGGCGTGACAGGAGGGATCAGATCTTGAAAAAGGGGATAGAGAAGCAGATTGAGAAGGAAGCCGTATTCGGCGTTTTGCCGGTGCTGCCTCAGGAGAGGCGGTATGGCTTCACGGATGCATTTCTGGTGCTGTCGGGGTACTGCATCGCCACCTGGAGTTATACTCAGGGGGCTTATTTGGCATCGCTTGTGGGCTTTAAACAGCTGCTTGTGGGGGCATTTTTCGGAGCGGTGCTGATGCTGGCGGTGTATCAGCTGCCGGTGATCCTGTCGGTGCGCTATGGTATCGATATCTGGATATGGCTGCGCAGTGTTTTTGGCACCAGGGGCGTGAAATGGATGACTGTGCTGATCATCGCCGTGAATTTCCCCTGGTACGCGGTGTGCTGCGACCTGTTTGCCTCATCCATGGAGAATCTGGCGGGGGTGTTCGGCCTCCGGCTGCCGCCGGGGAGCCATCTGCTTCTGGCGCTGGCCTGCGTGCTGATTGGGACATTTATTGCATACCGGGGGATCGGCACGATCACCTGGACTACGCGGATTCTGGTGCCCGCGCTGCTGGCGGTGGGGGTGATTGTGCTGGCGGTGGGATTTACGGCTGTGCCGGGGAAGGCTATCTGGAATTATGTGCCGGAGCATACGGGATATCAGGACCGGGCGGTGCCCTACATCATGTCAATTGAGGCCAATTTTGCATTTGTCATCACCCTGGTGGGAGGGATGGCGGAAGTGCCGAGGCTGGTGAAAACAGAGCGGGGCGGCTATACTGCGGGGGTTCTGGGACAGGGGTTGTCCGGTTCCTTTTTTGTGGTGGTGGGAGCGGTGATGGCCATTGCCATGAACTGCATCACCGGGGAAATGACAGAGGACCCCACGGTGATGCTGGCGGCCCTTGCAGGGCCGGGGCTGGCGCTGGCCTCCTTGCTGCTGGTGGCATTTGCCAATATCGGTACCCAGGCGGTGGGCTCCTACATTTATGGGGTTATGCTCAAATCCTCATTTTCCGGGACCAGCTACGGCGTGCTGATCACGGTACTGGGGCTGTATGTGGGGATTCTGTGCGTATGGGGACGGATTGTCCAGTATTTCGGGGCATTCCTAACCATCGGCGCCTGTGTGTATGCGCCTTTGGCCGCGCTGCTGCTGGTGGATTTCTTTTTTGTGCGGAGACAGAGGCTGGCATTTCGCAGCGCCTATGAGTTGGATGGACATAATGCCTATGTGTACACCGGTGGCTTTAATCTGGTGGGGCTGGCGGCGCTGGCCGCGGGAATTGCGGTTTCGCTGACGATCTACAATCCGGTCACAGGGGAGATCCATAACAGGCTTCTGTTTACCCTCACGCCCACCGGCTGCTCCTTCCTGACAGCAGGTGGTCTGTACTGGCTGCTGTGCAGTCTGCCGGGCATCCGGCGGTATGTGCGGAAAGATCTGAAAGAAGCGCCGGATACCAGCGCCTTTGACCGTTTTAGGGAGCCTCCCAGGCAGAATCTGCTGGCGCTGCCGTTTATATGGCTGTGGTGCTGGGCAGTGACGGCCAGGGCAGGGCTGAAGATCCATAAAAAGGGAATGAAGGGGCTAAAACCGCCTTTCCTGGTGCTGGGAACTCATCACGCCTTCGCAGATTTTTATGTGACGCCCATGGCCCTGTTCCCTCACCGGGCCAACTATGTGTCTGAGCTGGAGGGATTTGAGAACTATGGGGAGTGGCTGTACCGGCAGGCGGGCTGTCTGGGAACCCGCAAGTTCGTGGACGACCTGGCTCTGGTTAAGAATATCCGGCGCGTGTTAAAACGAGGGGGAATTCTGGTGCTGTACCCGGAAGCACGGTATGCCAATGTGGGCACCAGCTCCAGTCTGCCCCTGTCGGTGGCCAAGCTGGTGAAGCTGTGCGGCGTGCCTGTAGTCACATTAAATATGAAGGGAAATTATCTGCAGTCCCCAATCTGGAACCTGAAGCTCCGGAGGGAAGCCAGACTGGAGGCCTATGCGGAACTGGCATTCTCAGCAGAGGAACTGAAGAACGCCGAGGTGGAGGAGATCTACCGGAAGCTAGGGGGGCTGCTGGCGTATGACGAGTATGAGTGGCAGCGGGAGCAGGGAATGCGGATCACGGCAGAGTACCGCGCCCAGGGGCTGCATCTGCCGCTGTACCAGTGCCTGTGCTGCGGTGCGGAGCACCAGATGGCCTCGGAGGGAAGCCGGCTGTTGTGCAAAAGCTGCGGGGCAGAGTGGGAGATGGATGAGCTTGGGAGATTTGAACGGATTGATGGGGCAAAAGAGGGCAGTGGTAAAATCCATATACCCGACTGGTATGAATGGCAGCGGGCCAACGTTGTGAAGGAGATCGAGCGGGGGCAATACGGACTGGATGCCAGGGTGCGGGTGGAAGCGCTGCCCAACGCAGTCAATTTCATCGGCTGCGGGGAAGGGCGGCTGGTGCACGGCATAGGCGGATTCCGATTTACATTCACGGATTATCTGGATGGTTATGAAAAAACACTTGTTTTTCCACCTGCGGTTATGAGCTCTATCCACACGGAATACGACTACCGCGGACAGGGCCAGTGCGTTACCCTGTCGGTGCCGGACAATACATATTTCCTCTTTCCGCTGGAAGCCGGATTCAATGCCACAAAGATACAGTTTGCTGTGGAGCATTTATATGAGCGGCGGCAGAATGAGAGGAGAACCGGAGGGCGGTAAATGTTCTGAAGAACCGTAGACTGCATATCTTTCCCATCGGTAAGGCCTTGGCAGGTCTGCATTTTCCAGAAAAATGCAGAAGTGAGTGTACTTGTACAGCGGACAAGTGTACGGCTGCAGCAAAATGCAAAAACCGAAGCAGGGGGGATCTGCCGCCGCCACGAGTGTAAGAGCTTACAACCGATTCTCTGCCAGTGTTCCCAGATGCAATACTAGAAATATATGGTAAACTATAAAAAAATCGCATATACGAACATGCGACGCATATATGAAAATGACAGATTTTGAAAGCACTTACATCAATTTTAACTGTAAAATTAACGGATTTTTTCCATCATTTCGCAGAAAAACTCTTTACTCAGCCGAGGTTTGTGTTATAATGGACGAGGTGGACGGACACCCATAGAGGCATTTGCTCCGTCCGATTTTTAAACAGGCAGAATTAAGATAGTAGAGAGCCAATCTACAAGAAACATGAGGAGGAAATTACTTATGGCAAAATGGGTTTATAAGTTTGAAGAAGGCAACGCTACAATGAGAAACCTTCTTGGCGGCAAGGGCTGCAACTTAGCAGAAATGACCATCCTGGGAATGCCCATCCCCCAGGGCTTCACCGTTACAACTGAGGCTTGTACCGACTATTACAACTGCGGCAAGCAGATCTCTGACGAGATTCAGAATCAGATTTTCGACGCAATCACCTGGCTTGAGGAACTCAATGGCAAGAAGTTTGGCGATACCGAAGATCCGTTACTGGTTTCCGTTCGTTCCGGCGCACGTGCATCCATGCCTGGTATGATGGATACCATCCTGAACTTAGGTTTAAATGATGTTGCAGTTGAAGGCTTCGCTAAGAAGACCGGCAACGCAAGATTTGCATATGATTCCTACCGCAGATTCATCCAGATGTATTCTGACGTGGTTATGGAAGTTCCGAAGTCCCACTTTGAGAAGATCATTGATGCGATGAAGGAAGAGAAAGGCGTTCACTTTGATACTGATCTGACTGCTGAGGATCTGAAGGAGCTGGCCGGCAAGTTCAAAGCTGTTTACAAGGAAGCTATGAATGGCGAAGAATTCCCACAGGACCCCAAAGATCAGCTGATGGGCGCTGTTAAGGCTGTATTCCGTTCCTGGGACAACCCACGCGCCATCGTTTACCGTCGTATGAACGACATCCCCGGCGACTGGGGCACTGCTGTAAACGTACAGACCATGGTATTTGGCAACAAGGGCGAGACCTCCGGCACAGGCGTTGCATTTACCCGTAACCCCTCCACCGGCGACAAGGGCATTTACGGCGAGTACCTGATCAACGCACAGGGCGAGGACGTTGTTGCAGGCGTTCGTACTCCTCAGCCGATAACCAAGCTGGAAGAGGACATGCCTGAGTGCTACAAGCAGTTCATGGAGCTGGCTATGAAGCTGGAGACCCATTTCCGCGACATGCAGGATATGGAGTTCACCATTGAAGAAGGCAAGCTGTATTTCTTACAGACACGTAACGGCAAGAGAACTGCTCCCGCGGCAATTCAGATTGCCTGCGATTTAGTAGATGAAGGCATGATCACTCCCGAGGAGGCTGTTTGCAGAATCGAGGCTAAGTCCTTAGATCAGCTGCTGCATCCCACCTTCGTTCCTGAGGCTTTAAAGGCCGGCGAAGTAATCGGAAGCGCACTTCCCGCATCCCCAGGCGCTGCTGCAGGTAAGGTTTACTTTACCGCTGACGAAGCCAAGGACGCAGGTAAGGGCGGCAGAGGCGAGAGAGTCATTCTGGTTCGTCTGGAGACCTCCCCTGAGGATATCGAGGGAATGCACGCAGCACAGGGTATCCTGACTGTTCGCGGCGGCATGACCAGCCACGCAGCTGTAGTTGCACGTGGTATGGGTACCTGCTGTGTATCCGGCTGCGGCGAGATCAAGATCAACGAAGAAGCCAAAGTATTCGAGCTGGGCGGACATACCTTCCACGAGGGTGATTACATCTCCCTGGATGGTTCCACCGGTAAAATCTATAAAGGCGATATCGCCACACAGGAAGCTACCGTCAGCGGCAACTTCGAGCGTATTATGGCATGGGCTGACCAGTTCAGAACCTTAAATGTACGCACCAACGCTGATACACCTGCTGATACTGCAAATGCAGTGAAGCTGGGCGCTGAGGGCATTGGCCTCTGCCGTACCGAGCATATGTTCTTCGATGCAGAGAGAATTCCGAAGATCCGCAAGATGATTCTGTCTGAGACTGTTGAACAGAGAGAAGAAGCATTAAACGAGCTGATCCCATTCCAGAAGGGCGACTTCAAGGGAATGTTCAAGGCTCTGGAAGGCCGTCCTATGACCGTCCGCTATCTGGATCCGCCTCTGCATGAGTTTGTTCCCACCGATCCTGAGGATATCAAGGCTCTGGCAGATGATATGGGCATGACCGTTGAGGCTGTTAATGCAAAATGCGCTGATCTTCATGAGTTTAACCCCATGATGGGTCACCGTGGCTGCCGTCTGGCTGTTACCTATCCTGAGATCGCAAGAATGCAGACCAGAGCAATCATGGAAGCTGCAATCGAAGTGAAGGAAGAGTGCGGATATGACATCGTTCCGGAGATCATGATTCCTCTGGTAGGTGAGAAGAAAGAGCTGAAGTTCGTTAAGGACATCGTTGTAGAGACCGCTGAGCTGGTTAAGAAAGAGAAAGGTTCTGACATGGAATACCATATCGGCACCATGATCGAGATCCCCAGAGCTGCTCTCACAGCCGACAAGGTTGCTGAGGAAGCGGAGTTCTTCTCCTTCGGTACCAATGATCTGACCCAGATGACATTCGGCTTCTCCCGTGACGACGCCGGCAAGTTCTTAGATTCTTACTACAAGGCTAAGATCTACGAGTCTGACCCATTTGCAAGACTGGATCAGGAGGGCGTTGGCCAGCTGGTGAAGATGGCTGTTGAAAAGGGACGCGCTGCAAAGCCAAACCTGAAGTGCGGTATCTGCGGCGAGCACGGCGGAGATCCTTCTTCCGTAGAGTTCTGCCACAAGCTGGGCTTAAACTATGTATCCTGCTCACCGTTCCGTGTGCCGATCGCAAGACTGGCTGCGGCTCAGGCGGCTCTGAACAATAAGTAGCATTGCGGTTCAAGCCGAAACTATCTCTTGATTTTATAATTGGTGTTTGATATAATGTAAACAGGCAAAAGAGATTATATCTATTTGTAGCACAAAGCGAAACCCTCAGGACCGCAAT
>URUZ01000208.1 GCA_900551225.1 uncultured Clostridium sp. | reverse complement strand
CTAAATTGTCCTCTGTCCCCGCGTCAGCCACATCCGCATCCACGCCTCTGGTGCTTCCGCTGCCGGCAGACAGGGTTTTAATCTCGGAAATGTTGCCGCGTATGGCGGTAAATCGGATCTCCTTAATCAGGGAAAGGGCAGTGCCGGTGCGAAGGGCGCTGGCCCCCGCTCCCACCGGGTCCAGTACAGTCACATGGCCCAGGGCCGCGGCCTTCTTCCCGGCCGCCGTCATGGACGGGATAGTCCTGCTGTTGAGGGTGCCGATGTTGATGTTCAAACCATTGCATATGGAAGTGATCTCCTCCACCTCCCCGGCATCGTCCGCCATAATGGGGCTTGCCCCACTGGCCAGCAGCATGTTTGCCACATCATTCACCGTCACATAATTGGTGATGTTGTGGATCAGGGGTGCTTTACTTCTTACATTTTCCAGGCATTCTTGAAACATGGTTCCTCCTTGTCTTGTGTTCTTCGTTTGGATGAAGACGCAGTATTTCACCGTATAAAAAAAGCTGCGACCCACCAATAAAGGTGGCATCGCAGCATGAGTTGACTACCGGCTTATGTCCCTACGTTGGCATTATCCAAATCAGGTTATGGGTTAAAGCAGTGTCAGCTTCCTCTCAGCCCACTTCTGTGAGCTCCCCGTTTTTATTTACGCATTTTATTATACTATAGTTCCAGAATATTACAAGCAGTTTTTATGACATCACCGTCATGACATCACCGTCATGAAATCACCGTCACCATTCGGCAATTGACCCGTCCTTGTGCCGCCACACCGGGTTCTTCCAGTGATGGGGCGTTTTGCTCTCCTCCAGCACCAGCTCCCGGTTCACCTCCACGCCCAGGCCCGGCTTTACAGGAAGGTTCACGTATCCGTCTGCGAACACAAAGTCCTCCTTGTTCTTCACATAATCCAGCACAGTCTTACCCACATTATAGTGAATCCCCATGCTCTGCTCCTGGATCACAGCGTTGTAGCTGGTGGCGTCCACCTGCAGGCAGGCGGCCAGAGCGATGGGTCCCAGGGGGCAGTGGGGCGCCAGGGCCACGTCATAGGCCTCCGCCATGGCGGCAATCTTCTTCACCTCTGTGATGCCCCCCGCGTGGGACAGGTCAGGCTGGATAATATCCACTCCGCCAGCCTCAAAAAGCCGTTTAAAATCGTATTTGGAGAATAGGCGCTCCCCTGTGGCGATGGGCACGTTGCAGCAGGCGGCGATCTCCTTAAACACCTCCATGTGTTCGCAGAGCACCGGCTCCTCCAAGAACATGGGGTCATATTCCTCCAGTTTCTTAGCCAGCACCTTGGCCATGGGCTTGTGCACCCGTCCGTGAAAATCAATGGCTATGCCGAAATACTTGCCGCAGGACTCCCGGATCGCTGCAACCCGCTCCAGCACCTGGTCCACCTTCTCATAGCTGTCGATATATTGAAGCTCCTCGGTGGCGTTCATCTTCACTGCCGTAAAGCCTGCATCCATCCGCTCCTTAGCCGCAGAGCCCACATCCGAGGGCCTATCGCCGCCCACCCAGCTGTATACCCGCATCTTGTCCCGGCAGCAGCCGCCCATGAGCTGGTACACCGGGGCCCCGAAGTATTTCCCCTTAATGTCCCACAGGGCCTGGTCGATGCCTGCAATGGCGCTCATGAGTATGCCGCCTCCGCGGTAGAATCCCGCCCTGTACAGTGTGGTCCAGATATCCTCGATACGTCTTGGGTCTGCGCCGATCAGATATTCGCTCATCTCCTCCACACAGGTCAGTACGGTGGAGGCGTGGCCTTCCAGCACAGCCTCACCCCAGCCCTCAAAGCCATCATCCGTCTGTATCTCCACAAATCCCCAGCGCGGGCGCACCAGGTATGTATTCACCTTTGTTATTTTCATCTTTTGCTGCTCCTTTCATTATCGATCGAATCCAGATTCATCCCTGCCGGAACTGCTCCCGCCCTGCCAGCGCTTCCGCCACCAGGCCTTTGATATACCGGGACCCGGCCGCCCAGTCCTTGGCGCAGATCACTTCCTTTGGCATGATGTTGCTGCCCAGCCCGGCGCCCAGGTAGCCTCTGCCAAAGAGCTCCCGGATATTCTCCAGCTTCACACCGCCGATGGCCACATATTCCGTATCGTCAAATGGCCCCTTCAGGCTCCCTATATAGCCTGAGGGCATATCCCCCGCAGGGAACAGCTTCATGGTGTGATATCCGCGGTTCACGCACATGGCCACATCCGAGGGCGTCAGGGCGCCGGGAAGAAAGGGAATCTGCCGTTCCCGGCAGTAGTCCAGTATCTCCGCCTGGGTGGAGGGGGTCAGCAGGAAACCTGCCCCTGCCTCCATGGCCCGGCTTGCCCGCTCCACGGTGATGGCGGTTCCCGCGCCGATCATCACATCTGTTCCGAATTCCTTCCTCAGCATGGCAATCTGCTCATATCCATTGACGGAGTTGAGGGCCACCTCAAATATGGTCACACCTCCGTCCACCACTGCCCGCGCATAATCCAATGTATCCTCCATGGGGACATTCCTCATAATGGCCAGCACCGGCCTCTCCTCAAATACTGCTCTCATATCCATATCCAACCGCTCCTTTTCCTCTGTGTATGTTCTATAACCGATTTATCGGCAGACCTCTTCCCGGTTGTCCATCAGCCGGTCCAGCTTCCTCCGGTCCGGGTAGCCTTCCGTGTCCCCGTCCGTCTCTGTGGCCATAGCTCCCGCGATTGCGCCCATGCGCCCGCAGTCCTCCATGTCTCTGCCCTCCAGCACCCCGGACAGGAACGCCGCGTTAAATGCATCCCCCGCGCCGATGGGGTCAATGCAGCGGCAGGGGAAGGGCGCCAGAAACACCTGCTTCTTCCGGTCCGCGGCCCAGGCCCCGTTGCCTCCATCCTTCAGCACCACCAGCTCTGCTGCGTCATTTCCGGCAAATATTGTTTCAAACAGCTTCTCCGGCTGAGTCTGTCCGTAGAGCACGGACGCCTCATCCAGGCCCATCAGCAGATAATTGCTTCTGCCGCAGAATCTGCGGATCATAGGCCCATGGTCCTGATCGCCCCACAGCTTTCTGCGGATATTGGGATCAAAGCTGATCTTCACGCCGTATTGCCCGGCCAGGTCCATGCAGCGGCACACTGTGTCCCGGCAGCTCTCAGACAGCACGGGCGTGATTCCCGTAAGATGAAGGATTCTCGCCCCCTGAAACAGGATTTCATCCAGATCCCCAGGCTCCATGGCGCTGGCTGCCGAGTGTTTCCGGTAATAGTATACCTTTGTCTCCCCGTGGGTGGTTTCCTTGAACATCAGCCCTGTGGGATTCTCCCCGTCAAACCTCACATAGTCTGTGCAGACGCCCTCAGACCTCACCATATTCCGCACATACTGCCCGAATTCATCGTCCCCCAGGCGGCTGACCCAGGCCACCTTGTGCCCCAGCTTGGCCAGTCCCACAGCCAGATTGCTCTCCGCGCCGGCGATTCTGGGATGAAAACTGCTGACATACCGCAGGGGCGCGGTCGTGTCCGGCGACATACATACCATTGTCTCTCCAAGTGTAATTACTTCTGCCATCTGATGCTTCCTCCGTTTCTTTCCATCCTCATATATCAACTGTACCGTTTTCCCGCCCGGCTGCACCGGCTACGGCTTCCGCCGCCTCCGGGCATGCTCTCCTGTTTCCACCTCCGGGCCGGCTCTGCGGCCTTCCGGGACTGCTCTGCGGGCCTGCTCTCCGGGACTGCTCTGCGGCCTCCACCCGGGAATACATCAGCACGCCGCCCAGAGTCACCAGGCCCCCCGCCACCTGCAGCGCGGCTGGGAATTCCTGGAATAAGATCACTGCCAGCACCGCTGCCACCGGCGGCTCGCACAGCTTGGAGGCGGACACAAAGGAGGGCGATAAGAATCTCAGGCACCAGCTGAAAATGCTGTGCCCCAGAATCGTGCTGAATACGGCCAGCAGCAGCCCCACCATCACTGAGGAGGCCCCATATCCAGTGAAGGGCACACCGCTGGACGCCACCGCCCCGCACAGCGCCAGCGCACAGAATCCGTACACCACATAAGTGTAGGCTGTGGTGGACATCTTCCGTCTCACCTGCAGCCCGATCAGTGTGTAGACCGCGGAAAATACTGCCGCCGCCAGGGACAGCACGTCCCCGTAGAGATGGTTCCCGCCCGCCGAGTAGTCCGACAGGGCGATCAGCAGGCTGCCGCTCACAGTGACCGCGATGCTGGCCAGCGCCGCCTTTCCGATCCGTCCCCCCAGAAATGCGGCAAACCCTAAGGAAACCCAGATCACCTCCGTACAGGTGATGGCAGTGGAGCTGGCTACCGACGTATTGTCCAGGGACTCAATCCAGACTGTGAAATGCAGGGCCAGGAAGATACCGCTGACCGCGCACATGGCAATGGTTTTCTTGTCCGCGCCGGCCAGTTCCTGCCGGAACTCCCGTCTCCCAAGGGCCACAGGCGTCATCAGCACCACGGTCCACAGCAGCCTGTATGCAGCCGTCACCACCGACGGGGCCTGGGAATATTTTACAAATATTGCGGACAGGGAGATTCCCACCACTCCAACCACAATCATAACCATTGGATGCTTTTCCAGAAATTTCATAGTGCCCGCCTTCAGTCCAAATTATTTTTCACCGCGAATATCGCCAGCTGGGTTCTGTCCTTCAGTCCCAGCTTCTCCAGAAGCCTGGACAGATTGTTCCGCACCGTTCCCTCTGCTAAGAACAGGGCCCCCGCGATCTCCCGGTTGTCCATGCCCTGGGCCACCAGGCGCATCACGTCCCGTTCCCGCTCAGTCAGCTGCGCCACTGTCCGGGGCAGCTCCACGCCTGGGATCTGGCTCCCGGTCCCCATGCGCATGGATTTGAACACGCTGTCGCCGAACACGCGGATGCCCTCGTGGACAGCCTTCACGGACCGGATCACCGCCCCGTCCTCCATCTCCTTTAATATGTAGCCGTCCGCGCCGCTGCCCATGGCCGCCTCCACGGTCTCACTGTCGTCAAAAGTGGTCAGCACCAGGATCTTTACCTTGGGAAATGCCTCCTTGATGCGCCGGATTCCGTAGGCGCCGTCAAACTCCGGCATCCGCATATCCATCAGCACCACATCCGGCATTTCCCCCTGACACAGCAAAAAGGCCTGTCGGCCGTCGCCGGCCAGGCCCGTCACTTTTATCTCAGAGTCCTGCTCCAGAATGGCCTTCAGCCCCTGGCGCAGGATCTGTATATCATCTGCAATCACTACCTTTATCATGTGTCCTCTCCTTACCAGCCCCAGCTGCCGGGCGGCGCTGGAGACAGCATGTGATGGGGGCTTCCCTCTCCTGCCCGCGGGACGCAGGGGCCTTCATTACGGCTTAACCGGAAGCCGGATTGTAATCTGGAATCCGCCGCCCGCCTCAGAGACCACCCTGACGCTGCCGCCCGCTTCCTCCCCCCTGCGGTATATCCCTTCCAGCCCGTTTCCCCGCCGGATCTTGCCGCACCCTCTGCCATTGTCGAAAATGTAGAAGGTCAGGCTGTCCTCGGCAAATTTCAGGATGGCATCCACATGGGTGGCCTCCGCATATTTCATGGAATTGGTCAGCGCCTCCTTAAAGCACCGGCAGATCACCGGGGATAAATGGGAATATCTGGGGCTGTCCGTTCCCTGGACCGAGACCTCCACCTCAAACTCCCGCATGCTCTCCGCCAGCTGCTGCACGCCCTGGGTCACCAGGCCCCCCAGGGCAGCCTCCTTCAGGTTATTGATGGAACAGCGCAGCTCCCTGAGACCAGAGGCCGCCAGATCCCCTGCCTGAACCAGGTATTCTGCCGCAGCCCCGTCCCCCTTCCCATAGCCGATGCGTGTCAGCTTGATCAGGGAATTGATCATGGTCAGGGTATGGCCCGTGGTGTCGTGAACCTCCTGGGCGATTCGGTTTCTCTCCCGCTCTATGGCCAGGCTTTGGTTGGACACCGCCAGCTCCCGGTCCCGCTCCAGCAGCTCATAATACCGGCTCACATCTGTCACCAGCACGGTTCCCGCCAGCAGCCGTCCCGACTTATTCCTGTTTAAATACCGCCGGATCTCCAGCCGCCTTCCATCGGAAAGCACAGCCATGACGGGCTGAGCCTCCGCCGGATCTGACCCTTCTGCGCCGGTTCCCGGCTCGCCGCCGGATTTCTTCCAGAATTCCTCAACATTTCCCCCTGGCTCAACACCGAACCATGCTCTGGCAGAACCGTTGGCGTAGGTGATTTTCCCCCGCTCATTGTACACCAGCACACCCTCCGCCACCTCTGCCAGGATCTGGCTGAAAGCCATGGGGTTCACGTCCAGGAAATCATACCGGTACACTGCCAGCACCATCAACAGGCTGGACACGGCAAATGCAGGGGGCGTCAGATCAAATCCCAGCTTCACAATCCCCGTGATATAGAGCAGGTTGAAAGCCAGAGGGACTGCCGCGGAGGCCAGAATCATCACCATGTGCAGGAGCCGGACTCGGTTCCTGCAAAATCCCGCGGCTATCACCGCCATACCCGCTATCACGCACAAGTAGGTATATGCCACATGGACGTAGAACCCCGGCCCATAGGCTACATTTCCCACATCAAACCTGGAGTAGAACAGGTGATGCAGTTCATTGGTCATCAGCAGCGCGTAATGGACAGACGAAACCGCAGCCAGCAGGGCCAAGGTCCAGGCCGGAATCCGCTTTTTGCTGTACAGCAGGGAAAATACCAGCCAGGCCGGCCCCATGAAGCAGATTCCCACATAGGAGATCCCATAGACTAGGTGGAGCCCCGCCCGGGAGTCCGGGACATTCAGGAACAGCTGGGGGACACACCATACGACAATGAGCAGCTGGCAGGCGATGAATGCACAGGTGGTGCGGTTCTTCTCCGCCTTGGCCAGCAGCCAGCCGGCCGTGTACAGCGACATGCACGCCGCTGCAAGATATGTTATATACAACAGGACTGTCAGCATCAGTTCTCCTCCATGCCTATGCTATTCTGATTATACGGCATGCCTGCCTCTTAGTCAAAATTTATTTAGTGCTTCTTCATTTCATTGACCGCCGCAAACAGGATCAGCCCAATGCCGGCTGCCAGCAGGTACACCCACCAGGAGAGGCTGAGCCAGAAGCTTCTGGTCATATAGATCACCACTGCCACAGCTGTTGCTCCGCTGATGGCGGCGGGCCGGCGGCATTTCCGGACACAGGACACGGTGAATACCGACAGGCAGATTCCTTCCAGAATCAGGGCATCCGCCACCTTCTGGGTAAGATATGCATCAAAGGCCAGGGACAGCAGGCACAGGGTGTAAAGGACGGTCTGAATATCGCGGATCACCCGGCCTTTTCCCCAGATTTTTCCAAGTGACCAGATGAGGGCCGCAGCGGGGATCAGGCAGATTTCCAGTCTTACGACGTCCGGCCACTGAATCCAGGGCTGCTGCCAGAAGGCCAGCACACAGATTATTTCCGCCAGGGTCACCGCTCCCAGTCTCATGGGTTTCACTGTGGTATATTGTAAAACGTAAACGGCCATAAGAAGGGTGTAGACGGTGCGCCATTGGTCATCTGAAGCTGCCAGGGACATGGGCAGCAGTACCAGGATCAGCAGTATGTGATACCAGTCCGCCTGGAAGCATTTCCCATTCTCTTCTGTAAAACGGATCAGCGGGCATTTCATCCTGGCAATCACCGCGGTCGCCGCTGCTGCCGCCATCACTGCGCCGTACAGCTGGTTCTCCGTCAGCTCATATTTGTACCAGATCACTGCCGGCAGAGCCAATGTTATTGCCGCCGATAGGATATGCAGGTTCAGGCCGTCGCGGTTGTAGCTGTACAGGTAGGCCGTCCCAAACAACAGGGCAAGGGGAACCAGATACCACAGGCTGACACTTGTGCTGTCCCAATAGAATGCGCCCATGGCGGTGAGGTATAAAACCGTGAATCCAGCCTGGAAGAAGATATCCATGGACTGGCTCCCGCCCCGCTTCTTCCATAGAAGGAACATGACGCCCAATATAACGGCTGCCGCCAGCTGCCTTGTGACCTCGTAATCCAGATAAGAGGCGTAAGCCGCATAGGCTCCGGCAATCAGGTAAATGCAGGCTCCGCAGTTGGATACCGTTCTCTGACTCTCCGGCAGTTCTCTGTGCCTAGCTGCCAGATACAGAGCCAGCACCGGCAGAAACGGCAGGCTGATTTCCTTAAAGGCGAAAAAGACTGCCCCGTACCAAGTCCCGAGCACCAGAATTCCGGCGCAGAAACGGTCTTTTCTCAACAGATCCCATGCAATCAGCAGCAGCAGAAAGATCAACAGGCTCATCTCATAATGAGGTTCCAGCCCAAACTGCCGTTTCAAAACCGTGACGATTAACCAAGGCAGAACTGATGGAACCACAGGGAGGACGTACCGGATGGCCTTGTACTCCCTGCTCCAGAATGCCAGCATGGCTGTCAGCATGACCACCGCGCCTCCTGCCATCAGGTGCACGCTTACCTCATGCCAGCTGAACAGTGTGTAAAGTAAGAGCACTCCCGCATCAGATATCACAATCAGCGCAAACAGAATATCCCCGGTCAGTGTTTTAAACGGTGTCCTGCACAGCCGGGCTGCCAGAAACAGGCCGCCAAAGACCAGGCTGGACAGGAATAAAAACTCTTCAATATACAGATCCATATAGAACATCAGGTAATTTAAAAATGCGGCCAGCATGACGCTGTAAATACTGTAAATCAGATAATTACGGTATTCCAGGGCCAGCAGCGTGGCGTCCAGCAGCAATAGCCCCATACAGATCAGGCCGGCCAGGGAGACCTCTGTGCTGAACATAAATGTAAATGCATTTCCCACCAGAAGAACTGCGGCCGTACAGAGTCCTGCATATCTCAGGATCTTTCTGACCTGGACGCTCAGCAGTCCCATATAGCTCATAGCCGCCAGAATGGCCAGTACCAGGGACCCGGTGTAGAGATAAGAATCCACATCGTCCGGGGAGGCGGCCCGCAGGATGCCCGCTGCCAGCAGCAGTGCAAATGCGCCTGTATTGGTCTTTCCATCCTCCCCCGTCTCACCCAGATACAGGTGCAGCCCCGCCATCAGCAAGGTCACTCCGCCTGACAGCGCCCCCCACTCCAGGTTCAGCAGCACCAGCGCGCTGATGCCCCAGAGGTTGATCAGGGAAAATGCCGGGAAGGCTATGGCTATGGATTGGGGAATATTTACAAATTCTTGTTTTTTCAGCAGTCCGGCCACCATGACCACCAGCACTCCGTACACCGCCATTCCTGCTGTAAATCCGATGCGCCCGGGGTGGAGGGAGGCCAGCAGGAACATGGCCGCTGCGGTGATGCCGGAGAGGCAGAGACCTCCATAGATGATCTCGCGGAACCTTCTCAGTCCCAGCAAGAGCGCTGTCTCAGTCATCACAGTTCCCACAAACAACAGGAGGTAGCGTCCACGTCCCCACAGGGTCAGCTCCGGTCCCAGCAGGCCGAAGAATCCCACAGCCAGGACTGCCACAAACAGGAATACGCTGCCCAGTATATAGAAGGCCTTGCCGGTGCCCGTTATGTGCAGCTTGTGCTGTGCAATGGCGC
>URUZ01000207.1 GCA_900551225.1 uncultured Clostridium sp. | reverse complement strand
CTCCCGGCCCGCGGCTCCTGCCTCCCCGCCGCCGGCCCCACGGCCCACTGTTCCCGCCTTCCCGCCAGCCATCTCCCGTCCCGCATTCCCCGCCTCCGCAATCACACTGACGTCCACAAACCAGTTCTTCCGCTTATGCCCCTTCCTGTACGGGCTTTCGCAGATCCACTGCACACTGCCCTCTAAAAACCCCAGGTCCTCCCCGGAGCAAAAGATAATGGACGAGCAGGTATCCTGCCCGCTTCCCATCCCTCTGCTCAATACCGTCAGCCCGCCAAATTCCTTCTCCAGCGCCGCAAACAGCTTCGTCACCGCCAGCTCACATTCCCTCGGCCCCTGGCCTGCGCTGATCTGCAGAATCATCAGGACTTCCCCCCTTCTCTCCCGGCCTTGAAGTTGAACACAGGCCTTAGAACCGCCTTGACGCCGGCCGTCTCTCCGATCTGCCGCTGTATCCGCGCCAGCCGCCGGTAGGCAAAGGGCGCCTCATCCAGCGTATCCCTGCCCACCACAGAGCAGTAGACCCCTTTCATCTCCTTCTTAAACTCTGAGACCGTGTGCTCCCTCTCAGCCTCACTCCGGCTGGCGATCCTGCCCGAGCCGTGGGGCGCAGAGCAGTTCCACTCCACATTTCCCAGGCCCTCGCACAGCAGGGCCCCATCCTTCATATTCACGGGAATCAGCAGCGGTTCCCCCTTCTCCGCCGACACCGCGCCCTTGCGCAGCATATACCCTTCCCCGTATCGGGAAATGTAGTTGTGAACCGTGTCAAACCGGCCTGCTTCCTTCCACTTCATCCCCTTCATAATCTCCCTGGCCATGCAAGCCCTGTTCAGCGCCGCAAACTCCTGGACAATCTCCAGATCATGGATATAGTCCCGGAACACCTCCCCCTCCGCATAGGCGCAGGGAAATGCCAGGTCCATCCCCCTCTCCTTCTGCTGCTCAAAAGCCCGGTTCTGGTAATACTGGGCCACCTCTGCCCCCAGCCGTCTGCTGCCGGAGTGTATCACCAGGTAGCAGCGCCCGTCCTCAGCCCGGTCCACCTCAATAAAATGATTCCCGCCCCCCAGTGTGCCCAGGCTCAAATAAGCCCGGTCCATCTGGACATGTCTGCTGCACCGCAGCTGCTCTAAGTCAATCTGCTCCGCAAAATGATGGACGCTGCTTCGGATTGCCATGCCCGACGGGATGCATTTCTCAATCACAGCATCCAATTTCTGGAATTCAATCGCCTTGGCCTTCAGCTCCACACAGGTCATTCCACAGCCGATATCCACTCCCACCATATAAGGGACCACCTTTTCCCCAATTGTCATGGCAGTGCCAATGGTACAGTATTTTCCGGGATGCACATCCGGCATCACCCGGATCACGCTGTCTTTAAAAATAGGGTTGTCGCAGATCCCCTTGACCTGCGCTGCCGCGTAATCCTCCACATCATCCGTGAAGATCCGCGCTGAATTATAGATTCCGATTACTTCTTTCATATAGACCTCTCTGAAAATCGCTGATATTTCAGGGTACAAAAAAAGCACCCTGTCTGCTGGTTATGGCAGCAAAACAGAAGCACCGGAAGTGAGATCCTCTTGAACTGTAAAAATTTGTAAATTCCAGTTTACACGAAGGGGTTCACAGGACAATCCGGTTTCAGTATGCCGCCTCTGTTATCTTGTCTGGTTGATTCAATCTGCGTATTCCTCATGGTATTGTCCTCCTCTCATGTGTGCTTATGGCACGAATACTATCATTTTATCCGCCCTACGGCCAAATGTCAATACCCGCATCCACATTTTCCCTTTTTTCAAAAAACAGTTGCACATGACTAACTATCTGTGTTATAATTCCAACGCTTGGCCATCACAAGCAGTCAACACAACGCACACCCGGGCTGCGCACCGCAGATCTGCCCATAAAACGGTCGCCCCCTCTGTACGCTGTATTTTTTTTACGCGCCAGTTAGCCAATGCTAACCAGTTTGAAAAAGCACTACATACCACTTTCCGAGAGGAGGAACAACCATCAAAAAATACAGTCTCACCATCATACTGGCCGCTGCCCTTCTGCTGCTATCCATTGCCTCCCTGTTCCTGGGCGTTCTGGATCTCAGCGTTCCCGCCCTGCTGGGGGGCGACTTCCACCAGGTCGAGATTCTTCTGATCTCCCGTCTGCCCCGCCTGCTGGCCATTCTCTGCACAGGCATGGGAATGAGCGTGGCGGGTCTCATTATGCAGCAGCTCTGCATGAACAAGTTCGTGTCCCCCACCACCGGAGCCACCATCTCCTCCGCCCAGCTGGGAATTCTTCTGGCCCTGCTGTTCATGCCTTCCTCCACCTTGTGGAGCCGGGCGCTGTTCGCATTTGCGGCGGCGGTTCTGGGCACCTGGACCTTTGTCTGGTTTATCCAGAAGCTTCAATTTAAAGAAGTCATCATGGTTCCTCTGGTGGGCATCATGTTCGGCAATGTCATCGGCGGTATCACCAGCTATCTGGCCTACCGCTACGAGATGACCCAGGCCCTCTCCTCCTGGCTGGTGGGCCACTTTTCCCTGGTGCTGCGGGGACGGTACGAACTGGTGTACCTGACGCTGCCCCTGGTAATCCTGGCCTTTATCTTCGCCAATCACTTCAACATCGCGGGAATGGGCAAGGACTTTTCCAAGAACCTGGGCGTGAACTACAACCTGGTGCTGTTCGCAGGCCTCACCATCGCCGCCTTAATCACAGCCGGCATCGTGGTGGTAGTCGGCAGCATCTCCTACATCGGCCTGATCGTTCCCAACCTGGTAACCATGTTCAAGGGCGACAAGATCCGGGGGACCTTGATCGACACCGCCCTGTTCGGCGCGCTGTTCGTCCTGGCCTGCGACATGATCGGGCGGACAGTGATCGCCCCCTACGAGCTGCCCATTGAGCTGATCGCGGGCGTTGTGGGAAGCCTGCTCTTTGTAGGGCTGCTGTTGCGCAGGTTAAATCACGGCCGCAGAAGCATTTCCCCCAGATTTTCCCGGAAAATGCAGCCTGCGCCCAGGCTTCCCGAGGGAGGTGACGCCGCATGAACCAGGCCAGAATCCATTCCAGCCAGATGAAGCTGGCCGTCCTTTCCGTACTGGTGCTGGCCGCTGCGTCCCTGTATCTGACCTTGAATGTGAACATGAAATATTTGAGCTTCACCATGCAGTTGAGGGCGCCCAAACTGGCAGTTATGATTATCACTGCCTTCTGTATCGGAGGGGCATCCATCATTTTCCAGTCCATTATCAACAACACCATTGTGACCCCCTGCCTGCTGGGCATGAACTCCCTCTACTCCCTGATCCACACAGCGGTTGTGTTCTTTCTCGGCTCCACCAGCATCGTAGCCAGGAACCCCAACCTGTCCTTTGCCGTGGATCTGCTGCTGATGGGCGCGACGGCCACACTGCTCTACGGCTGGCTGTTTAAGAAGACCAGGCACAACGTACTCTACGTGCTGCTGGCGGGGACTGTGATGTCCACCTTCTTCTCCAGCATCCAGACCACCCTGGCCCGGGTTATGGACCCCAATGAGTACGATTCCCTGCTGGCCTCCCTGGTGGCCAGCTTCACCAACATCAACACCAATATTATCCTGCTCTCCCTGGCGCTCATCGCTGTCCTGATCTTCGCGCTGCGCAGGGAACTGGCCCTTCTGGACGTCATCACCCTGGGGAAGGACCAGGCCGTTAATCTGGGGGTGGACTATGACCGCACCATCCGCCGGCTGCTGCTGGGCGTGACCCTGTTTATCGCCATTGCCACAGCCATGGTAGGCCCGATCTCATTTCTGGGCCTGATCATCGCCAACCTGGCCCGGCAGTTGTTTAAAACCTTCCGGCACAGTTACCTGATCGCCGGCTCCGCCCTTGTGGGCATGGTGATTTTAATCGGCGGCCAGCTGGCGGTTGAACACATTTTCACCTACAGCGTCCCCGTCAGCGTGTTCATCACAGTGGGCGGCGGCATCTATTTCCTGATTCTGCTGCTGAAAGCAAGGAGGGCATAAACAATGCTGATCAAAAATCTCACGAAAAAATATGACGGTAACACCGTTGTGGACTCCGTCACCTTCACCCTGCCCAAGGGGAGCGTCATCTCCCTGATCGGCCCCAACGGCGCCGGTAAATCCACGGTCATGGGCATGATCTCCCGCCTGATCCGCCAGGACGAGGGCACTGTGGAGTTCGAGGGCAAAGACCTGACCCGCTGGAAAAGCCGGGATCTGTCCAAGCGCCTGGCCATTCTCACCCAGAGCAACAACGTCCAGATGAAGCTGACGGTCCGGGAGCTGGTCACCTTCGGCCGTTTCCCCTACAGCGGCAGCCACATCACTGCCGATGACCGGGAGATCATTGACCGGGCCATTGCCTACATGAGCCTGGAGGACTTCCAGGACCGCTTCATTGACGAGCTGTCCGGCGGCCAGCGGCAGCGGGCCTACATCGCCATGGTCATTGCACAGGACACGGACTATATCCTGCTGGACGAGCCTACCAACAACCTGGATATCTGCCATGCCACCAATTTGATGAAAACCGTCCGCCGTCTCTGCGATGAGCTGGGCAAAACCGTTGTCATGGTACTCCACGAGATCAACTACGCGGCCTTTTATTCTGACTATATCTGCGCCTTCGCAGACGGCAAAGTAGCCCAGTTCGGCACCGTAAAAGAAGTGATGACCAAAGAAAACCTGTCCCGCATCTACAATGTAGACTTTGAAATTCAGGAAATCGAGGGCAAGCCCCTCTCCATCTATTACTAAAAACCACCTTAAAAGGAGACTTAAGAAATGATGAAAAAAATGTTGCTCTGCCCCCTGGGAATCATGATGGCCCTCTCACTGGCAGCCTGCTCCAATACCCCGCAGACCGCCGCCACAACCGCTCCGGCCAGCACCGCTGAGAGCTCGTCCCAATCCGGCGGGGAAATGTCCAAAACAGCCGATAGCGCCTCCCAGTCCGCAGAGGGTGCAGCCGGAGAGGACCCAGCCGGAAAGACCGCAGCCGAAGAGCCCGGCGCCTCCCAGACCCCGGACACCGTCACCGTCACCACCTTAAACGGCAGCGATGAGGCCATGGACATCCAGGTCCCCTACAATCCCTCCCGTGTGGCGGTTCTGGACATGGCCGTGTTAGACATGCTGGACAACTGGGATCTGGGCGGCCGTGTGGTAGGCATGCCCAAATCATCCTCCATCGACTACCTGATGGATTATAACAACAACGAGGATATTGCCAATCTGGGCACCCTGAAAGAGGTGGACATGGAAGCCCTGATGTCCAGCGAGCCTGAGATTATCTTCATAGGCGGACGCTTAAGCGCCCAGTATGACGCCCTCTCAAAGATCGCCCCTGTGGTCTATCTCTCCAACAACTACGAGATCGGCATCCTTCAGAGCATGAAGAACAATGTCTCCTCCATTGCCTCCATCTTCGGCGTCCAGGACAAGGCCGCTGCACAGATCGCAGGCTTTGACCAGCGCATCGCTGCCCTGGCCGCCGCAGCCGAGGGCAAGACCGCTGTAATCGGCATGGTCACCAGCAGCAATTTCAACTCCCTGGGAGACGGCAGCCGCTGCTCCCTCATCGGTAATGAGATCGGCTTTAAGAACCTGGCCAACAACGTGGATTCCACCCACGGCAACGAGTCCTCCTTCGAACTGCTGGTTGACTTAAACCCGGACTACATCTTTGTCCTGGACCGCGACAGCGCCATCAACACAGAGGGCGCCAAGCTGGCCAACGAGATCATGGACAATGAGCTGGTTCACAAAACAGCTGCCTCCCAAAGCGGTAATATCATCTATCTGACCCCCACCGTGTGGTACCTGGCGGAGGGCGGTATCACTGCCATGGATATCATGCTGCAGGACCTGGAGACAGGCCTCCTGGACAGATAACAAATTAAGAAGGCGCGGCCCACACACCTGTGAGCCGCGCCCTTTTTAATTCCATTTCCTTGTCTCCCGCCCATCTACTCAAACAGCGGCGAAATCTCATTCTCCCCAATCAAAAACAGCTCATGCAGCGCCCGCGTAATCGCCACATACAACAGCTTCGCATCCCTTGGATTGCAGCCATAATGTTCCTCATCCGGCTTCCACAGAACCACCGCGTCGAACTCCAGCCCCTTTGTCAGGCTGATGGGCAGCACCATCACACCGTTCTGGAACCCCTCGTCATCATTCTCATGAACCGCTACAAACTGCTTCAATCCCTCTTTGACCTGGGCGGCCTCCTGGCTGCTGCGGCAGATCACGGCAGTAGTCACATGTCCCCTCTCCCGAATTCCTCTCAGCAGTTCTGCAGTCCTGGCAAACAGCTCTCCCGGTTCCACAGTCACCTGCTCCACCGGACGCCCGTGGCGGATCACCGGCTGGATTTTATACTCTCCTGACGAGGCCTTCTCCAGCACCCGCCCCGCAAACTCAGATATCTCAATGGTATTCCGGTAGCTCTTGGCCAGCAGCCTGAAGCTGTCCCTGTTCTGGTCAAAGAGAATGGTCTTTAAGGCCTCCCAGTCATTCATACCTGTTTCATAGTGGATATTCTGGGAAACATCCCCCATGATGGTGAAATAGCAGCCGCTCAGCACCTGCTTCAGCACATAGTACACCATCTCCCCAAAGTCCTGGCCCTCATCCACAATAATCTGGCTGAATTCATCCATCATCTGTTTGGCAGTCAGACGCTTGTGGATCAGCACCAGCGCCGCCAGATCATACACGTCAAACCGGTTCTTACGCACATTTTCCCTGGTTTCCCCAAGGGAAATGCCATCGGCCCCCCACATCTCCTCATACTGCTCCAAAAACGCCGCATACAGCCTTGGCACAGTTTCCACACCCTTTAAGGGGTCGAAAAACCTGCGGAACTCCCTCTTCTTATCCCGTATTGCCTCCTTATCATCGCTGTTGATCATGGAGACAATCTTGGAGGCCACCCGCTCATTCAGCAGCGCAGCAGCCTGGGCCACGGACATGGAGCTGTTCAGTTCCAGAATGGTCCTCATGTTGTCCGAGGAGAGGATCAGTCCCAACCGCCTGTCCGACACGCCGCGGGGCGGCAGCAGAGTCCCCCGCATGTCCTCCAGATACCGGTCCAGCTCCCTTATAAAGGACAGCCTGCTCTTAAATGCCTCCTCAGCGCCTCCGCTCACCACCTTCCACGTTTTCTTCCACTGCTTCCCCAGCAGATAGACAAACATGGAATCCATCCGCATGTGGCGCACATTGGACACGTCCAGCTCAGGAAGGCCGCTGGTAATGTAGCTCAGCAGCATATCATTGCTTCCGATGATACAGAATTCACTGGGATATATCCGTTCCTCATAGTTGTACAGAATATAGGAAATACGGTGCATGGCCACAGTCGTTTTCCCGCTTCCCGCCACCCCCTGGACAATCATATTCTTATAAGGCCTGTCCCGGATAATCTCATTCTGTTCCTTCTGGATGGTGGCTATAATATCCCCCAGAACCGCGTCCTTGTTCTTGGCCAGATATTTCACCAGAAGATCGTCATTGGAGGCCACATCGTTGTCGTAGTACCCCATAAGCTGGCTGTTGTCCGCGTCATAGGTCCGCTTCAGCTTCAGGTCAATGGGGATCTCCAGCAGCTTTTCCTTGGTGGGTACCTGATAGCTGCCCTCCCCCATCTCATTCTCATAGTAAACGCTGGACACCGGCGCCCGCCAGTCCACGATCACTACCTCCTGATCCTGGGAAATGCCGTTCTTTCCTATATAAAGGCTCTCAAAGGCATTGTTCTCCCGGTCATCATAATCGATTCTCCCAAAATACGGCTTGTTCAGCGCCGCCTCATTTTTCCGCAGCGTGCCTCTGGTGTGCTCCAGAATACTCAGAGAAGCAGCCAGCTGATTATACAGCTCCGTCTCCCCGCCCTTTGTCACCGCAGCGAACAGATCATCCGATTCCTGCTTCAGGCGGATCTCACGTTCCCTGTACTCCTTCACGTTCTCCTTTAACAAGGCTATGGTCTCGTCAAAATGCTGCTGCTCCTTCTGTCTCTCCTGTTCCATATAATTCCTTTCTCCCTCCTGTTCTCGTCTGTCCGATCCCATCCCATGACCTTGTATTAGGTGTAACAAAATAATACCATAGAAATAAAAAAATACTAGACTTTAATTTCAAAGTATAGTATGATGGATAATGAAGTTTGGCCATATGGCCATTTTTTGATGAATCACGAGAGTGCTCGTGATTTTTTTGCATCTCAGGCGCTATAAGTCACTTCCGCTTCCATTTAAAGGCCAAAATACCCGCCACAACCAGAAGAACGCCCACAACGATCATTCCCATGGAAGAGCTTCCGCCCACTTTCCCTGCGATAAATATACTGGTAGGTCCGTCGGCTCCGCCGATCACAGAGACTACCCCTGCTCCCTTAACCTTCATAAATACGCCCAGACACGCCATAAGCGCACCTGCCACACCTGCAATCGCTGATACCAATTTTATCATAAATACTCCCTTCTGAATGATGCGATGGACCGCACGCATTGCCAGCGCTTCACCGCTTACAACAGAAAGGAGCTGCGCACTGGTACTTAGTGCCACAACTCCTTTTGGCTGCGGATAACAGGACTTGAACCTGCACACCTCTCGATACGAGAACCTAAATCTCGCGCGTCTGCCAATTCCGCCATATCCGCAAATGCACGCTTTCAATTATATCTGAGCCAGTCCTCCATGTCAAGTACCGGTCCCAATTATTTCCCAAAATCCATGCTGGAACTCATTACCTTTCAGACGCAGACTACCTTTTCAGACGCAAACAGCCTGAAGCTGCAATGACTGCATCCTCAGGCTGTTATCTCCATGCGGGTAGCCGGACTTGAACCGGCACGGAGTCGCCTCCGAGGGATTTTAAGTCCCTTGTGTCTGCCTATTCCACCATACCCGCATACAACGATGAAAAACGTGTTGTGCGTGTCCCACCATTGATAATGGGGCCTATAGGGCTCGAACCTATGACCCTCTGCTTGTAAGGCAGATGCTCTCCCAGCTGAGCTAAGACCCCAATCAAATATTGTTTTGTACGCATTGTCAAATGCGAAACGACCCGGAACGGGTTCGAACCGTCGACCTCCGCCGTGACAGGGCGGCGCTCTAACCAGCTGAGCCACCGGGCCTTGCTTGTTGCTTATATAGTTCTGACTTAAGTTAGATCAGAATGAGTGGACCTTCGGGGACTTGAACCCAGGACCGACCGGTTATGAGCCGGTTGCTCTAACCAACTGAGCTAAAGGTCCGAACTATACTAAGTATAATCTGTGTGCTTTTACTGAATTACTCAGTAAAAGCCGATGATCGGATTCGAACCGATAACCTGCTGATTACAAATCAGCTGCTCTGCCGTTGAGCCACATCGGCCTATAGGAGTCTCAGTGATTAATCACTTCCACTCTAATGACCCCAACGAGATTCGAACTCGTGTTACCGCCGTGAAAGGGCGATGTCTTAACCGCTTGACCATGGGGCCTCAAAACTAGTGGTCGCATGGACTTCCACTAAAAACTCCCCGAGTAGGACTTGAACCTACGACAGCGCGGTTAACAGCCGCGTGCTCTACCGACTGAGCTATCGAGGAA
>URUZ01000206.1 GCA_900551225.1 uncultured Clostridium sp. | reverse complement strand
GATCATAACTGTTGGGAGGCATAATTCCCATGAAATAACACAATTTTATAATCGGATTGTTACTGTTCGGCAGGCAAAACCAATTTTGTGAAGGGGATACTACTCGTAGGATGTCTCTCTTTGACAAAGTTGGTTTTTTTGTTTTTAAGGTGGTGGGGATCGTGATTTTCACCGCACAAGGCTGCAAAAAGGGGGTAAAAAGATTTGCAGGACCCGTTGACAGGTACAAATGCCATGATAATCAGCAGGATTATCAACAACAACGTGATCAGTACCTTTGATGAAGAGGGAACAGAAATTGTTGTCATGGGACGCGGCGTAGGGTTTAAGGCCAAAGAGGGCATGACAGTGGATGAATCCAAGGTGGAGAAAATCTTCCGTCTGGAGAACCAGAGTTCCCTGGATAAGTTTAAGGAACTGGTGGTTAACCTGCCGCTGGAGCACATTCAGATATCCGCAGAGATCATCAGCTATGCCAAGAGCGTTCTGAACCGGCCGATCAATCCTAATGTATACATTACGCTGACCGATCATATCAGTTTCGCGCTGGAGCGGTTTAAACAGAGGATGATGTTTTCCAATCCGCTGATCCGCGAGGTTAAGAGCTTTTATCATGAGGAGTATCTCATTGGCGAATATGCCATAGCCATGATCCAGAGGGATCTGGGGATACGCCTTCCGGTGGATGAAGTGGCTTCCATAGCCCTTCATATCGTCAATGCAGAATATGATGCACCAATGAGGGACACCATAGATATTACTAATCTGATCCAGCAGGTGTCTGAGGTGGTAAGGGAGTATTTCAATATAGAAATGGATGAACAGTCTTTAAGCTATGATCGTTTTATCACCCACCTCAGATTCTTGGCCCAAAGGGTATTTACAGGGGAGCACATGGAATCCGACAATCCGGATTTCCAGCAGATGATTGAACAAATGTACCCGGAGGAACATGCCTGCAGCCAGAAGGTTCAGGTGCTGATAGGGAATCAGTATGGACACAGGATGACAGAAGAGGAGGCGGCGTATCTGGCGCTGCACATCAGGAGAATCCGCACAAGATAGCGGAGAGAAAGGGGAATCACAGATGTTTAAAGGTCTGAAAGGTTTATTCGGAGGAAAAGAGAGGGAGACGCTTGGAGCGCCGGTGAGCGGTCAGGTGATCCCCATGAGTCAGGTGAATGATCCCACCTTCAGCCAGGAGATTCTTGGAAAGGGCGTGGCCATTGTTCCTGAGAAAGGCGAGATCGTGGCTCCGGTTACCGGAACGGTGACCATGGTATTTGACACACTGCACGCCCTCAGCATGCAGGGAGACAACGGTGTGGAGCTGATTGTCCATGTGGGACTTGACACTGTGGAGCTGAAGGGACAGCATTTCACAGCGCTTGTATCAGCAGGAGCTAAGGTGACCAAGGGAACGCCGCTTCTGAAATTCGACATGGAGAAGATCAAGGAAGCAGGTTATGATGTTGTAACTCCGCTGATTGTATGCAACTCCCCCAATTATCCGGAGATGGACTGCAAGAGCGGAATGCATGTAAATGCCGGCGACACGGTGATCGAGCTGTAAGGTCCGGCTGCTGCGGCCAACATACCACCTGCCGCATAAGGGGGATGGAATGATCGAGAGAGGCTTTGTGCTGAAGGACCCCATGGGGCTGCACGCCAGACCGGCGGCGCAGCTGATGATGGCGCTGAGGGAGATTAAAAGCGCTGTGACCATCAGCGGCAACGGAGAACAGGTGAACGGCAAGGATGTAATCCAGATCCTGTCTCTGGGCTGTGTGAAGGGGGACGAAATTACATTTATGGCAGAGGGGCCGGACGAAGAGAAGGCCATGGAGACCATCTGTCAGGTTATGAGAGAGCTGGACTGCTGAGTCCGTCCGGATGAACTGCACGCTTTGCGGGCGTTTCACCGGGAGCAATATTGATTTAAACCTGTGACGGGTTTAAATAGATGAAAAAGTTTTAAAACAAAGAAAGGGGATTTATTATTATGATGAAATGGTTACAGAAACTTGGTAAATCGTTGATGCTGCCCGTAGCTGTACTGCCGGTAGCAGGTATTTTATCCGGTATCGGTTACTTCCTCTGCCCGGCTGTTATGCAGGGCGGCGATATCACAGGAATGGTGCCAATGATTGGTTACTTCCTGACACAGGCGGCGCTGGCATTAATTGACGGAGCGATCATCGCACTCTTATTTGCGGTAGGTGTTGCTGTAGGGATGTCCGATGACCATGACGGAACCGCCGGTCTGGCCGGCCTGGTATCCTGGCTGATGATTACACATCTGCTCTCTCCTGGAGTGGTTCAGACTCTGGCAGGTATTACCTCCGACACCATTCAGGGAATGGCTTTTGCCAAGATCCAGAATGCGCTGATCGGTATTATCGCCGGTATCATCGGCTCTACCTGCTACAACAAATTTAAGAATACAAAGCTGCCTGACTGGCTGGCTTTCTTCTCAGGAAAGCGCTGCGTTGCCATTATCACAGCATTGTTTTCCATTATTGCAGCAGCAATCCTGCTGTTCGTATGGCCGATCGTATTCGGCGGACTGACTGCACTTGGCCAGTCAATCGCAAAGATGGGCGCAGTTGGCGCAGGTCTCTATGCCTTCTTAAACCGTCTGCTGATTCCTTTTGGTCTGCACCATGCACTGAATAACGTATTCTGGTTTGACACCATCGGATTAGGCGACCTGAGCAACTTCTGGGCAGGCAAGACCAGCGCAGATGTGAGCTGGAGCCTTGGTATGTACATGTCCGGATTCTTCCCATGTATGATGTTTGGTGTTCCCGGAGCAGCTCTGGCTATGATCCACTGCGCGAAGGACAACAAGAAGAAAATTGCCATTGGTATCCTTGCTTCCGCAGCACTCTGTGCATTTATCTGCGGCGTTACCGAGCCCTTTGAATTCGCGTTCATGTTCCTGGCTCCCGCACTGTACTTAGTTTACGCAATCCTGTACGGAATCTTCACCTTCGTGACCGTACTGCTTGGTTTCCGTGCCGGTTTCTCCTTCTCCGCCGGTGCAACGGATCTGCTGTTCTCCGCAGCGCTTCCGGCTGCCGCGAAAACCTATATGATCATTCCGCTGGGCATCGCTGCATTTGCCGTATTCTACCTGGTATTCAGATTCATGATCACCACCTTTAACTTAAAGACTCCTGGCCGTGAAGATGATGATGAAGTGGATGACTCAACCGTGAAGCTGGCCAACAACGACTATACCCAGGTAGCAGCCATCATCCTGGAAGGTCTTGGCGGCAAAGAGAATGTGAAGAGCATTGACAACTGTATCACCAGACTGAGACTGGAGATTAACGACTACACCAAGGTAGATGAGAAGAAGATCAAATCTGCCGGTATCGCAGGCGTGATCCGTCCAAGCAAGACCAGCGTGCAGGTAATCGTCGGCACACAGGTTCAGTTTGTGGCTGATGAGTTTAAGAAATTATGCAAGTAAAATAAAATGTATATAAAGGGAAGCAGAGGCCGAAAACCTCTGCTTCTTTTGCTGTATGCGGTGAAGCTGAGGACTTCCAGTTATTTCCATCTTGACAGCGTTTCGCCGCCGTGTTACAATACATTTAGATATTTAGAGAAATGTCTAAATGTTATTTACTTCACGAAAGGAGTTGACCGCCTATGTCCTTCCCAGCTACATTTAAAGCCCTGTCTGACGCCACCCGCCGGGATATACTAAATCTGCTGAAGCAAGGCCCCCTGACAGCCGGAGATATCACGGCTCACTTCTCCACCACCAACGCCACCATATCCCACCATCTTTCCATTCTGAAGCAGGCGGGCCTGATCGACGACCAGAAGCAGGGCAAATACATTTACTATGAATTGAATCTCACGGTATTCCAGGAGGTACTGACCTGGATACAAGACTTAATGGAGGACCCCAAACATGAATAAAACGACCAAACGTAAACTGAACCTTACAATGTGGGACTATCTCTACTGGATCATGGCCATTGTTCCCTTCGTGATCTCCGCAGTGTTCTATACCAGGCTGCCGGATCAGGTTCCCACCCACTGGAACGCTGCCAATGAGATCAACGGCTATTCCAGCCGCCTGATGGCCTGCTTCGGTATTCCGGCCTTTATGCTGGCCATGGCTGTGCTGGTGAACATCAGCTTCCGGATAGATCCCAAGCGGGCCAATCTGGCCCGCTCCAAGGAACTGCTGCAGATTGTCCGCTGGTTTATCGTGCTTCTGGCCATTCTGGTACAGATTATCACCGTCAGCGCGGGGCTGGGCAGGGAGATCAATGTGGGAATACTCACCAGTGTCCCCATTGGCCTGCTGTTCATCGCCATCGGCAACTATATGCCCAGATGCCATCAGAATTATGTGTTGGGGATCAAGCTGCCCTGGACGCTCAATGATGAAGAAAACTGGAACAAGACTCATCATCTGGCCGGCTATATATGGACGGCAGGGGGCATTCTCATGGTGGTGTGCGGAGTGCTGGGCATGGCCGGATTATACTTCTTTATCGTGCTGGCCATTATATTGATCCCTACTGTGTACTCATACCTGCTGTATCGCAGGAAGCAGGAGCCGGACCATGACAGGTAAGCGCTTGTGCATAAATCCAAGCCCCGGCCCACGATTTTTGTACACAGTGGCAGTTGAAATGCCCCATTGATTATGATATAGTAGTTCTTACTTGAAGTCCAAGGCTCCAACCTTTTAACAGAGGATGGAGCCTTTTAGATGGGATGAAGCTCCGTCCGCTGATGTGTAAGGTGAGAAAAGGCAGGTACAACATATGTTTTCCAAAAAACAGCTGATAAAACTTCTGGCCCCCCTGATCGTGGAACAGATCATGGCAGTGCTGGTGGGAATGGTGGATGTGGTGATGGTGGCCGCGGTGGGAGAGTCCGCTGTGTCCGGGGTATCCCTGGTGGACTCCATCAGCGTGCTGATCATCCAGATCATGGGCGCACTTGCCACAGGAGGCGCCGTCATCGCGGCCCAGTACCTGGGGAAACAGAAGCCCGGAGACGCCTGTAAAGCCGCGGGCCAGCTGGTGACGGTGACGCTGCTTGTATCCGCTGTGGTGACAGTAATTGCCCTTGTTGGAGGAAGGCACCTTCTGGGCGGTATCTTCGGCAAGGTGGAGCAGCCTGTGATGGACAATGCCCAGACCTATTTCTGGATCACAGCCCTGTCCTACCCGTTTATCGGCCTGTACAATGCCTGCGCGGCCCTGTTCCGCTCCATGGGCAACTCCAAGGTGTCCATGACCACCTCCATGATCATGAACGCGATCAATATTGTGGGCAACTACATCTGCGTGTTCATCCTGCACATGGGCGTGTCCGGCGTGGCGTATCCCACACTGGTCAGCAGAATCGTGGCAGCCGTCATGATGTTTGTGCTGATCCAGAACAAGAATAACATCATCCGCCTGACCAGCTTCAAATCACTGGTTCCCAACGGCCGGATGATCAGGAAGATCCTGTCCATCGGTATCCCGGGCGGCCTGGAGAGCGGCATGTTCCAGTTCGGCAAGATTTTCCTTCAGAGCCTGGTGTCCTCCCTTGGCACCGCAGCCATTGCCAGCTACGCGGTAGCCAGCAATCTGGTGACCATCCTGTATCTGCCGGGCAATGCCATCGGCCTGGGGCTGATCACCATAGTGGGGCAGTGTGTGGGCGCAGGAAGGCGGGCTGAGGCAAAGCATTACGCCAAGTCCCTGGTGGCCGTCAATTACGGGATTGTGGCTGTGCTCAGCACCGCCATGGTGGTCTTTTCCGCCCAGCTGGTGGGGATCTACCAGCTCTCCGCCCAGGCGCTGGCCATGTCGGAGGAGCTGATCACGGCCCACAGCATCGCCATGGTGATGTGGCCGCTGGCATTTATCATTCCCCACACGCTGCGCGCCTCCCTGGACGCCAAGTTCACCATGATGGTGTCGGTGTTCTCCATGTGGGCATTCCGCATTGGATTTGCCTATCTCTTTGTAAAGGTGTTCGGGCTGGGCGTGATGGGCGTGTGGTATGCCATGTTCATAGACTGGTTTTTCAGGGCATTGGTATTCTCCCTGCGTTTCAGGGGATTTGAGAAGCGGGCCGTCAGCGTTTGACGAAAAGGTGTCCAAAACCAATTGACACTCTGTCACAAATATGTTAAATTAATATTCAGCACAAATACCAGGATGGGGAATAGTAGATGGGTTAAAGCCTTCAGAGAGCCGGCGGGCGGTGAGAGCCGGTGGCAGAGACCGATTGAACTGGCCCCGGAGTAGCTTGCTGAAGGGCAGAAGGGCAGACACGCCCACGCCTGGGTAGGACAAGCCGGCTCCCTCGCCGTTAACGGAGGAAATGAGCGCATGCGTCACAACGCATGAACCAGAGTGGTACCGCGTGAGGACTTTCGGCCTTGCGTCTCTAGTGATAGGGGCGCAGGGCCCTTTTAGCGATTAATGAAGGTAAACAACGATTTGGAGGAAAAAGCTATGGCTAAGGTAACACCCATATCCTACAATCACAGTGCCGTTGAGAAAAAATGGCGTGAACAGTGGGATGAGAACCCGATCAATGTAAATGACGGCGAGAAAGAGAAATATTACTGCCTGGACATGTTCCCATACCCTTCCGGCAGCGGCCTGCATGTGGGCCACTGGAGAGGTTATGTAATCTCCGATGTGTGGAGCAGATACCAGCTGTTAAAGGGCAAATATGTGATTCATCCCATGGGCTGGGATGCCTTCGGCCTGCCGGCTGAGAACTACGCCATCAAGATGGGCGTCCATCCCGCCATCTCCACGGAGTCCAACGTGACCAATATCAAGCGTCAGATCAAGCAGATTGCGGCTATCTACGACTGGGATATGGAGGTCAACACCACTGACCCTGAATTCTACAAATGGACCCAGTGGATCTTTGTACAGATGTTCAAAAAGGGTCTGGCCTATGAGAAGGAATTCCCCATCAACTGGTGTCCTTCCTGTAAGACGGGACTTGCCAACGAGGAAGTGGTCAACGGCTGCTGCGAGCGCTGCGGCACCGCTGTTACCAAGAAGAACCTGCGCCAGTGGATGTTAAAGATCACCGCTTACGCAGAGCGCCTGTTAAATGATCTGGACAAGCTGGACTGGCCTGAGAAGGTTAAAAAGATGCAGACCGACTGGATCGGTAAATCCTACGGCGCTGAGGTGGACTTCCCCATCGATGGAAGAGAAGAGAAGATCACTGTGTACACCACCCGCCCGGATACCCTCTACGGGGCCACCTTCATGGTGCTGGCTCCCGAGCACAGCCTGGCAAAGAGCCTGGCCACAGACGAGACCAGGGCTGCGGTGGAGCAGTATATCTTCGACGCTTCCATGCGCTCCAATGTGGACCGTATGCAGGCCAAGGACAAGACCGGCGTATTCACCGGAAGTTATTGCATCAACCCCTTAAACGGGGCCAAGACGCCGATCTGGCTGTCCGACTACGTGCTGGCTGACTACGGCACCGGCGCAATCATGTGCGTACCTGCCCATGATGACAGAGACTTTGAATTTGCCAAGAAGTTTGATCTTCCCATCGTCCAGGTTATCGCCAAGGACGGCGTGGAGATTGAGGATATGACCGAGGCTTACACAGAGGCCAGCGGAATCATGATCAACTCCGGCGACTGGAACGGCATGGAGTCCGCAGTGCTTAAGAAAGAAGCGCCCCACATGATTGAGGAGAGAGGCTTTGGACATAAGACTGTGAACTACAAGCTGCGTGACTGGGTATTCTCACGCCAGCGCTACTGGGGAGAGCCGATCCCCATCATCCACTGCCCGGAGTGCGGCTGCGTGCCAGTGCCTGAGGACCAGCTGCCGCTGCGCCTGCCTGAGGTGGAGAGCTACCAGCCCACCGGCACAGGAGAATCCCCTCTCGCCGGCATTGACGAGTGGGTGAACACCACCTGTCCGGTCTGCGGCGCCCCCGCGAAGCGCGAGACCAACACCATGCCCCAGTGGGCAGGTTCTTCCTGGTATTTCCTGCGCTATGTGGACAGCCATAACAAGGAGGAGCTGGTATCCAGGGAGAAAGCGGACAAGTACCTGCCTGTGGATATGTATATCGGCGGCGTGGAGCACGCGGTGCTGCATCTTCTGTACTCCCGTTTCTACACCAAGTTCCTGTGTGATATCGGAGCCATTGACTTTGACGAGCCATTTAAGAAACTGTTCAACCAGGGCATGATCACCGGCAAGAACGGAATCAAGATGAGTAAGTCCAAGGGAAATGTGGTATCCCCCGACGATCTGGTGAGAGACTACGGCTGTGACGCCTTAAGGCTCTATGAGCTGTTCGTGGGACCGCCGGAGCTGGATGCCGAGTGGGATGACCGCGGCATTGAGGGCGTTTCCCGTTTCCTGCACCGCTTCTGGAATCTTGTGATGGACAGTAAGGACAAGGACATTGCGCCTACCAAGGAGATGGTGAAGGTGCGCCACAAGCTGGTGTATGACATTGAGCAGAGATTCAACCAGTTCAGCCTGAACACCGTGATCTCCGGCTTTATGGAGTACAATAACAAGCTGATCGACCTGGCTAAGAAGGAAGGCGGCATCGACAAGGAAACCCTGAAGACATATGTGACCCTGCTGGCCCCATTTGCCCCCCATGTGGGCGAGGAGCTGTGGCAGCAGCTGGGCGGAACCGGAAGCGTGTTCCACTCCCAGTGGCCTGAGTATGATGAGGAGGCCATGAAGGACGATGAGATCGAGGTTGCGGTTCAGGTCAACGGCAAGACCAGGGCTGTGATCAACGTTCCCGCTGACATTGCTAAGGACCAGGCCATTGAGGCTGGTAAAAAGGCAGTTGCAGATAAGCTGACAGGAAACATTGTAAAGGAAATCTATGTTCCCGGGCGCATTATCAATATAGTTTGTAAATAAAGCAGAGCCGTTGCCGGTCAAAGTAATTTGACGGCAGCGGCTTTTTGGCTTGCAGGATACTAAAGGAGAATGTGTATGAAAAAGCTGATGCTGGCGGCGCTCATAGGGGCAGCGGCCGCCATAGCCCTGACAGGCTGTAAGAAAGAGGCTGCACAGACAGAGGAGATTGTGTGGAGCACCACCGGGAAGGCAGGAACAGAGGAAACGGTCCCCACAGATAAAGAGGAGCCGGAGACACCGGAGAAGGCTGGCGATGGAGATACCCTGCCGCCGGATTCCGCCCGCAGTGACGGCAACCTCTTCGGGAATATGTACTGCTATGCCAGAATGAATACGGACGGGGAGACGGTTTACTTCCGGAATCCCCAGGCCAATGAGCAGGTTTACCGGACAGATCCGGAGGCATTTCAGGAGCCGGAGAAATTCTGCGATGAATATATGAAGGATATGCAGTATCTGGACGGATACATTTACTACTGCGCAACGCCTGAGGGGGATCAGGGAAAGGCAGCTGCGGATAAGAACCTGTACCGCATTAAAACCGACGGGACGGGGAAGCAGAAGCTGACGGACCGGGCATTTGACCAGGACAATGAGTGGATGAGCTTTGACACCATTGTGGACGGGGTGTGCTATTACACCTACGGCGGCCCGGACGGGGTGTTCCATGTAGGAACCGTGGGCACGGACGGCAGCGGTGAGAAAGATCTGTTCACCATTGCGCCTGAGGACGCGGCGGGGCTTCCCCATCTGA